>JANNCG010001003.1:0-4895 GCA_031386385.1 Myxococcales bacterium | reverse complement strand
CGTCGAGGCGTGTTCGCTGCGATCGGGCGCTCGCTTAAGATTCAGGCAATATTTTTGGGCGCCGCGACGGAGTAGTCCCGCCTGCCAGAAGTAAGGGGATGTTTGTATGCGTCCTACGAGGCGGTGCCGTAGGCGCGGAGGACAAGCCTCCTCGCCCCTCGTTCAGATTCAGCGCTAAAATCCCACCTACCTCTGGCGGGCGGTACGAGTCCCGCGCGAGGCAACGCATTTGATGGTCTCACCGGGGTGCTGACTGCTATAGCTGACGCGTGCTGCGGTGCTTATTTTATGTCGTTCGCCACGGTCTCGACAGAAGTGGACGCGGACCGTTCGCGCCAACCATTTCGGTAGCCGCCTTGGTTCACGTTTTGGCTCTCGTGTTTGCGGGATGCGTACCCAACACAACCCCTGACGTCCCGAGCATCGGCTGCAACGGTGTCGGTCGAAGCCGCTGTGTCGCAGAAGTCTCTATCGGAACCCACAGCGCTTGTGCGCGCCTCGCCGATCAGTCCGTGTGGTGCTGGGGCCGCAACGACCAAGGGCAACTGGGGTACGCATCCAGCACGCTGTGTCCCGAGCCGCTGATGGATGGGCAGATTCGTCAGGTCGCGTGTCATCTGTATCCGCTTCAAGTGCTCGCCATTGAGCGCGTCGGGGCCATCGCTGTGGGCGGATCCCACTCGTGTGCACTGGGAATTTCTGGTCAGATTCACTGTTGGGGCAGCAACAAGTTCGGCCAACTCGGCAACAATACACAGCTCGCAAGCGCCATCCCCGGACCCGTCAGCGCGATTGCACAAGCGTCGTCAGTGGTTGCCGGTGCACGCCACAGCTGTGCCATCGTTGCGGGCTCAGCCTACTGCTGGGGTGACAACAGCGACGGCCAGCTTGGCGCAAGCTCAACGGCCGATATGTGCAGTGTGGAAGGCCGGACAGCGCCATGCTCGCGGGTACCTGCATCCGCAGTCGCCCTTGCCCACGTGGTTGAGCTCGCCGCAGGCGATTCTCACACGTGTGCGCGGACTCAAACCGGGGCCGTCTTTTGCTGGGGCAGCAACGTGGATGCACAGCTAGGCCGAGGCAACGCGGGCGTGATGACCTCGCCCACACCCGCGCCGGTATTGCTGGGAGCCATGCCGCTCGGGGGCATCGAGCGCATTGTAGCGGGCGCCGACCACACCTGTGCACTTCGTGACGATGGAGTGCTATTTTGCTGGGGAAGACACGATCGAGGACAGCTGGGAGTGTCCCCAAGGCTGATGTTTGCTCAGTGCCAACACGCGTGTCTTCCGACTGCAGTCGCTGTTTTGGGATTCGAAGATGAGATCCCAGACGACAGCGGTACCAACGAGACATTTGATGCCAGCGCTGCTGACGGCGCTCTGACAGACGCCTTCAGCGTTGATGCGTCGCAGCGGGATGCAGGGGACGGGCGAGATGCCCTGTCTGAGAGACCTGAAGCTGGAGATGCATCTGTTATCAACGATATCGCTTATCAAGATAGTGCGTCGGCTTCATTGCCCGTTGCCAGACCTCGTGTGCGCTCGGTCGCCGCTGGAGGCGCTTTCACCTGCGCGGCGCTTAGCGATGAGACTGTGAAGTGTTGGGGGTCTAACCGCCAACGTGAGTTGGGGTCTGGGATGATTGATGAGGGCGATTGGATGCCTTCGATAGTGATCGCCGCGCCGGGGGCCGCCAGTTCGAATCCTTTGCGATCCGTGCGGGCGCTCTCTGCGGGAGGAGCCACGAGCTGTGCGACGCTCAGTGACCAGAGCCTGCGGTGCTGGGGATCAAACGACTACGGCGCTCTGGGTGTAGGATCGGTCACCGAGCAAGCAGGGCCAACGCGCGTTACGTGGTAAAATCGCTGATAAATTGCAGCTAAAGATAGTCTACTTGGTCAACCCGAGAGCCGATTCATTACACATCGAAATTCATGAGCGCGCCCGAAGAAGTTCCCGTGGAGCCAACCAGACCGATTTGCTGACCGGCACTGACGCGGGCCCCAACGCCAACCTGAATACATCCGTCACACTGGTGCGCGTAGCGGGTTGTCATCCCGCCACCATGATCAATTTCGGTAAAGTTGCCGAAGCCGCCGTTCGGTCCGGCAAAGACGACAACCCCCGCACGACACGCGAAGATCGGCTGACCCCAGCGAGCGTTCATGTCCTGACCCCAGTGCATCCGCCATTCGTGGTACACCGGGTGAAAGCGGGGCCCAAACCCGTCCGACAGGCCACCAGGAACCACGGGACGGGCCTGACAGGGCCCTGCGGCGCTGCGCACGGTGATGGTGCGCTCGGGGGTGGGCTGTGCCAACGCAGTCTCGGCGCGGGTGACAGCCCATCGATACGCGATGCTGCCCTCGTCTCCGGGTGCTTGAATTCGAAACGGAACCGCCAAGGAAAATCCAGGGCCCACCGCAAGTGGCAGCACAATGTTTCCGGCCCCCCAACGACCATTGAGCGCGGGGGCCGCTGCGTTGATTCGATACTCTGAGTTCCAGACCGACTCGCCGCAGTTCGCAAAAGTGACGCTGACGTCTGCTGTTTCACGTGCGTTCATCGCTGTCGGAGCCGTCTGCGCGACAAACCGTGCGGTCGGTCCCGCTGCAGCGCAGTTTGCTCGGGTGAGCGCTGTGATTTGGACCTCGGGGCTCGGCTCGCCAACGCGCTCGTTTTGTTGCTGAATCGCCCAAGAATAACCGTATCGACCCGGCGCCTCCGGTGCGACGCCCGTCACCGTGATGGTGACCTCTGACCCAAAAGCGACGTCTTCGGGCAGCTCGACGCGTGTGGTTCTCCACGGGGATTGCCCCATTGGAAGGGCTGAGGCCAAATAGAATCCGCGAGCAGCACTCCAAGTCTCTGCTCCACAGTTGGCAAACGTCACCGTCCCGCGCACAGCCTCGCGGACGCCGACAAACGGCCCAGGCGGCACTTGAGCGCGAAAGCGAGCGATGGGACCCACCGCTGTGCAATCGGCGCTCTGCTGCACAAGCACCGTGACAACGGGCGTGAACTCTTGATGAACCTCGGCACCGTCTCGCGCAATCGCCCACGAGTACTCATAGGTCCCACCCACATTGGGCGCTTGAATCTCAAACGGAACCGTTACCCGCGCGCCATCCATCACGTCCATCGGAAGCGCCACCCTCGACACCCCCCACGTCCCTCTCGTCTGCGCCGTTGGAACCAAGGCGAACATCCCCGTTGTCCAAGCCTCGCCTCCGCAGTTATCATACGTCACGCTCACCTGCGCACGATCACCGGGTCGCATGATCAGAGGGGGCGCGATTTGCGACCGAAACTGCGCAGTCGCGCGACCAAGGACGCACCCCGAGCCAGGTCCCCACGGCGAGACCGTGCCTCCGTCGCGTCCTCCGTCACCGTCCGGGCCTATCGCGGCGCACGACATCTGAAAGCCGCACGACAGTGACGCCATCACAATGAGTTGACGTGTTGAGTTCGATGAACTGAGTACCTTCACAGCATCGAATGGTATCTTATTTCTTATGAGTCTCGCCATCAGAGTCACTTGGGCAGCTTCACCGCCTCGATCGCTGCCCAACAGAATCGCCCGAGGGGATGTCACGCTTGGCGCTGTCGCGGCTAGTAGTGCAACCCCATGTCATTTCTATCTCCCAAACCTCGAGCGCCAGTCCATGCGGCTACGACGTTAGCGCCAATGATCGCGCTGCTATTTGCCTGCGCGATGCCGCAAGCCACTCCCGACTCAGGCACGCCCGGCGCGGATGGCGGGGCGACTGCAGACGCAGCGGCTCCAGAGGCGTCCGTGGCAGCCTATCCGGCAGGTCCGTACGGCAACCAAATTGGGGATGTGATCCCCAACTTCACGTTTCAAGGATTTTTTGCGCCCTCGCGGACCATGGGGCTCGCCAGTGCTGAGACGTGGGGACCGGTATCGATGGACCAGTTTCGCAGAACGGGGGCAAAATTTCTGGTCATTGAGCTCGGCGCGTTCTGGTGACGACCTTGTCTAAACGGAGCCCGTGCTATGGCTCTGCAAACCGCGACAGTTGTTCCACAAGGTGTGTTGCTGATGGCGGTGCTCACAGAGGGCACCACCCCGATGAACGCAGCGACCCGCTCAAACGTAACCGGATGGGTGAGCTCAGCGATGGCGCCTTACTCCATGACGATGGACGCTGGGGGGATGCCGCTTGAGACGTACTTCGGTCGCTCAAGAGACACCTTTATCACCATCGACCTCCGTACGATGACCATCGCCGACATTCGTTCAAACGACGCAGCCGGTGCGGTCAACGACGCGGTCACGCTCGCGCAGATGTGAGAGCAGACCCACTTCGTGATTCGATTCGCTACGGACTATCTCAAACTAGATCTCCGCTTTGCTGGACTCTGCGTGTATGCCGTTGCGCTTAGCGCTTGTACAGGCAACCGAGCACAAAGCGACGGAGGTTTTGATGTTGTTAGCGATCAACGAGACGTGGTGAGGGTGCGTGACGCGCGGCCTGCGTTGCACCGCGATGGCGGCGACATCAATCCGCCAGAGGTGTCAGATGTCCCAGGTCCCGCGCTGCTGAGCGAGACGGGGCTGTACGCGCAGAGAGGCTCTCGCACGATCGCGAGCGGCATCATTGAGTATGTACCGCGGTATGAGCTTTGGTCCGATGGGGTGCAAAAGCGCCGCTTCTTCTCGCTTCCGGCAAACACGCAGATCAACACGAGCGACGCTGATCACTGGGTATTTCCAGTCGGAACACGCGCGTGGAAAGAGTTCTCCATCGACGGCCGGCTCATTGAGACACGCCTGCTGCTCAAGGTTCGCGACACCCGAGATGGCTGGTTTGAGATGGCCTACCAGTGGCGCGCGGATGGGTCCGACGCAGACGCCGTGGCCGACGGGGT
>JANNCG010000975.1:0-2091 GCA_031386385.1 Myxococcales bacterium | reverse complement strand
GTGAACAGAGTGTTAATCGTTGATGATTCGGCTGCGATGCGGGCCTACGTCCGTGCCGCTCTTGAGTCTGGGGGATATGAGACTGTCGAAGCGAGCTCGGGCCTTGAGGCATTGCGGCTGCTCCCGCGCGGTCCGTGGAGCGCTGTGATCACTGACATCAATATGCCGGATTTGTCCGGGCTTGAGCTTGTGAGCGTCATTCGCCGCAGTCAGCACAGCAAAACCCCCATTGTGCTGATCAGCACCGAGGGGCGTGACAGCGACCGTTCGCGTGGTCTTTTGCTGGGTGCCAACGCATATGTGACGAAGCCGTTTGCGCCCGAAGTCTTGTTAAAAGCGCTCGAACCGTTAGTCGCAGAGACGGGGACATAGCCCAGCATGAGTGGTGATGGGCGAGAAGAGTTTTTTCAAGAGTCGCAGGAGCTGATCGACGCGCTTGCCCGAGACCTGCTGTCGCTCGAAGGCACCGCACGGGCAGGGGGCGAAGATCCTGAGCTTGTAAACGACATTTTTCGAAGCGTTCATACGCTCAAGGGGATCGCTGGCGTCTTTGGATTTAACCACCTCGCGAAGTTGACGCACGAGCTCGAAAACAAGCTCGACGACATGCGAATGGGTCGGGTGGTCGTGACCCCCGATTGGTTGGATATTTTGTTTAAGGCCGTAGAAATCCTTGGCAGAATGCTGGCCAATGCTCGGAAGGGTGCGAGCGATGACGACCCAGAGTTAAGTGGGCTGCTCAGGACGTTGCACGGACCATCAGAGAGCGCGATCCCGCCAGCGGTTGAAGACGAGTTGTCTGCCTACGATCTGGACCCCGAAATTATTCGCGTGCTCACCGAGCGTGAAGAGCATCGACTGCGGACAAATGTTCGCAATCAGACGCCGTTATATAGACTTCGGGCTAAGTTTCCGATGGATCGAATCGACAAGGGAATAGACGAGCTCAAACAGCGCTCGAAGCCCCTCGGAGAGTTGATTACTTTTTTTCCGACCGGTGATCTGGGCGGGGACGGCAACCTTTTTGAGCTCGATATTTTGTTCGCCAGTCAGGCCCCCATGGACCAGCTGCGCTCGCGGCTTGAAGGTGCCGACGTCACGGTTCACGTGATTGCGCACCGAACGGGTGGCCACTCTCGGACATCTATGCCGGCCGCGACACCCAACGCAATCGCTGAGAAGATTCCCGGACCGCCGCCAACTCCGAAAGGCTATGCAGAGCCGCGCAAGAGCAGCTCTTCGCCTGCTATTCTGTTGGATTCGCCGTTTGCTGAGCCAGCGGGATCGGACCCGCACGCGATGGATAGGCAAACCGGATCACGCACGCCGCTGCCGCCGAAACTCGACGACGATCCGAGCCGAGGGATCTCACCTGCGCGCATATCTCACACGGTCCGAGTGGACATTCGACGGCTTGATCACCTTATGAATGTGTTGGGCGAGTTAGCGATCGTCCGCGGCTCTCTCAGTCGAATGACCGAGAGGCTCCGCCAGATGCCGCAGATGCGCGAGCTGGTGTCTGAGCTTCACCGGTTGCACCGCGCGTTTGATCGCAATTTGGGCGAGATGCAGACCGGGATTCTTGAAGTTCGAATGGTCCCGCTGGGGCAGGTCTTTGAGAGGCTCGCGCGTGCCGTCCGGCAAATTGCAAGGCAGAGTGAGAAAGAGATTCGCCTTGTTGTGACCGGTGCCGAGACTGAAGTGGACAAGCTCATCGTTGAAGAGTTGAGTGATCCCCTGCTGCATATCGTGCGCAACTCGATTGATCACGGAATCGAGAACGCGTCCGACCGCGCTGGCCTCGGCAAGTCCGCTGAGGGCACCATCGCGCTCAACGCGTATCAGTCGGGCAACCACGTGATCATTGAGATTGAAGATGACGGCGCGGGGATCGATCATCAGTCTGTGGTTCGGACGGCGATCAAGCGCGGTCTTTTGACTGAGGAGCAAGGTCGTGAGACATCGGTGCGAGATGCGTTGAGCCTGATTTTTTTGCCCGGATTCTCGACGCGCGACAGCGTCACGGACTTGTCCGGGCGAGGAGTCGGGCTTGATGTGGTGAAGACAAACATCGGCCGACTTGGCGGTGTC
>JANNCG010000950.1:0-2207 GCA_031386385.1 Myxococcales bacterium | reverse complement strand
CTGCGGGTATGCCGACGGCTATCCCCAACAGCTGTGTCGAGAACACCCGAGACATGAACGGCGCAAACCCTCGCCATGTTCCGTGTGTGTGATGGGGCAGTCAACTATTAGCGCCGACCGGTAGTGGCCGTGCGAGGCGGCCATTCTCCACCAGAACTCTCGCGCGATTTCTTTGGCTCCACAGCTGGGGCTTCATGGCTCTTGTTGTTTAGCTGCTGAAAGAGCGACTGTACGCCACGCATCGCACGATGAAACGAGCCCGCCGATTCGGCACCTGCGCGATCGGGATGCAATCGCGCGAGGACGAGCTTGCGCGCCCTCTCGATCAGCTCCATCGGAGATGGCCAAGGGATCTTTGCCTGCTCAAGAAAAAACTCCGCGTCCAAGGAGAGTCCTCTCGGGCTGAGCGCCTCGACGGTCTCTATTTTATTCGTTGGTTGCGCATCATCAGGAAGCCCTCCAAAACTTGTCGCCTTCGGAGGTTTTGCTCTCTTTGTCGGTTTGACCGGAGCGGCTTTTGGCGTTGGGACTTTTGATGGCTTCGATGGTTTTGACTGGGTCGCGACGTTGGGCTTCGCTTTTGCCTCCGAAGTCGGCTTTGCTGCCGGAGCCTCAATCGGTTTTTGCTTGGGCTTCTTCTTGCTCGCCGTCTTTTCGCTCTGCAGTAAGTGCTCGGTCATTGTGTCTGCAAATTGACTGATCGAGAGCGACTTCGGACCCATTCGATAGTCCGCTGCATGCAACAGGGTGTCCTGCTTGACTGCGCTCAAAATCGTGCGGATCGCGACGCTGGTCACCTTCGCGTTTTCGTCGCCGCTGGCAACACTCTTTGTGATCGCTTCTAACGAGATCGCAAGGCTCCCGGCGAGAGCGGACAGAACCGCCATTGGGCTGCTCTGTTGCCACCGAATCCATTTTTGGCGCGTCGCTCGGCTCACTTGAAACACCTTCACCTCATGCAGCCACCACAGACAGTTGCTCAGCGTGGTGATCGCATTTTGCTGTGACGCCATTTCGTCCGTCAGAACGGCCGCAAACGAGACGCTGAGATGCTCTTTGCATTGAAGCAATGAGTGCAGAGCCGTGAGCGTTTGGGATGGCTCAATCCAAAGTGTCGCTTTGCGTAGTCCCATGAATGACTTTGACCAGTGAGAGCAGTGGGTGAAAAGATGTCTGAGAGTGTGACCTATGTTGTGCGAGCAGGCAGCAAATTACCCGCAAAAACGCGATCAAGATCCATGCTCTCAATCCCGCGTTCCCAGTTTTTGGTTCGGGACTGCAGCCAGAGCGCGAGCGCGGCAACGTTGGCTTCGCACTGCGGTTGTTTGGTGGAAGTCTTCTCAACAATGGCGCCTGACGGAAGCCTCATGCGCAGACGAGCGTAGTTATTCTCGCCGTTCCAACTAAGATTGACGGAGGTCTCGGCGATACCCAAGCGCGTGAGCGATGAGCGAAAGACAGCGATGCTCTGCTCGGTACTTCGCTTGCCTGAATACAGTCCACGTTTGCCTTCGGCGATGGCTTTTTCTTCGGCACCCGCACCCACAATGGCCAACGCCATGCTGTCTGCGAATGCCTCAGCAAATGTCTCAATGGCGCGCTCAATGTTGCGCGCACGGTCCTCAAGCCAGATGGCAAGGCAGGCCACGTTGGACGCGTAGCTCTCTTGCGTTGAGCACACACGCTCAACCCGCGCGCCTTTGAACGAGAACACAACCTTTGCTGCGTGCCCGTCGACTTTCATCACTTCGAGCTTGCTCAACCCGATGCGCTTCGCGGTCCGTGCGAGCTTCTGCTTCGCATCGTCACCGCTCATGGCGCCTTTGTACAAATTTTTTCTGCGTGCTGCTTCAGTCATGACCGTCACCTCAGTGGGTTTGTGTTGTTTGAACTCACTAACAATACACACAAACAGCCCAAGGTGCTCATCGCGAAGGACAGACTATGTCACGCGATCGAAGCGCGATTTACCTGAGAATTTACTGAGGAAAGTTGCCGTCAATCCAGGCCAAAAACAGCGCTTCGCTCACTGAATCAAGCGGCAAATCGGGAGGCATTCGACGGTCGCGAAGGGCCTGCCTGAGGGCTCCACGTTTGTTGCGAAGCAGCTCAAACGTGCTCAACTCTTCGGCGACGGAGTTTTGATGGCATCGCGCACACCGCGCGTTGTAGATGGGTGCGATGTCCGCGTTGTAGGTGGGAATCCG
>JANNCG010000119.1:0-3980 GCA_031386385.1 Myxococcales bacterium | reverse complement strand
CGCACCGCGTCGGATCCGAAAGCAGCAAACCCTTCGCCCGTCTTTGCGTAGCTCGGGTAGCACTTCTGAAACTTGTCGAGCGCATCTGCGCGGGGCGTCCCATCACGAGACGCGTTGTCGACAATCTGATCCAACGTCGCGCCGTGAATCAAGTGCAACGGATCAATCACGTTGCCTTTGACCTTGGACATCTTGTCGCCGCGCTCGTCGCAAACCATTCCATGAAGCAGGACTCGCTTAAACGGAACCTCTCCCATGAAATGAAGCCCGAACATCATCATTCGCGCGACCCAAAAGAACAAAATATCGTAGCCCGTCTCCATGACCGCGTTCGGATAAAATGTCTTAAGCGCCGCTGTATTATCAGGCCATCCCAAAGTGCTAAACGGCCAAAGCGCGCTTGAGAACCACGTGTCCAACACGTCGGGGTCCTGAAAAATCTCTGTCGACTTACAATGCGAACACGCTGCTGGAGCTTCGCGCACAACGGTGATTTTCTCACACGTCTTGCAGTACCAAGCAGGGATCTGATGACCCCACCAGAGCTGCCGTGAGATGCACCACTCTTGAATATTGGTCAGCCAGTGTTCCCACGTCTTGATCCACTCTTCGGGCTCGATTGTGGTCTTGCCTTCTCGCACCGCCGCGAGGGCCTTGTCCGCGAGAGGTTTAGCGTGCACGTACCACTGGGGCAAAATCAGCGGCTCAAGGATGTCTTGTGTGCGCGCTTCACGCGCGATCGAGAGCTGGTGATTTTTGCTCCCGCGCGCAAGGCCTTTTTCTTCGAGCGCCTTTTTCACTGCTTTTCGAGCGACAAAACGATCCATACCCGCAAACTGAGCGCCTTGCGCGTTGATCGTTCCGTCCAGGTTTAAGATCGTAATCAACGCGAGCCCGTGCCGCTTGCCCGTCTCGTAGTCGTTGAAGTCGTGTGCAGGAGTCACCTTGACCGCGCCGGTTCCAAACTTGGGGTCCACCAAAATGCTGTCGCCGATCAGCGCAATGGTGCGATCGTGAAAGGGACAGCGAAGTCGCTTTCCAATAAGCGCTTTGTACCGCTCATCCTCGGGATGCACGGCCACTGCGGTATCACCTAAAATCGTCTCGGGTCTCGTCGTCGCGACAACAATCTCGCCAGAGCCGTCTTCAAATGGATACGCAAACGAGAACAGCTCGCCGTTGGCGTTTTCTTCACGCTCGACCTCAAGATCCGAGATCACCGTTTGCGCGGCGACAGACCAATTGACCAGTCTTTCTCCACGGTAAATCAAACCCTCTTCGTACAGTCGAACGAACGCCTCTCGGACCGCGCGTGAGCATTGCTCGTCCATCGTGAATCGCTCACGCTCCCAATCAGGCGAGGCGCCCATCGTCCGCAGTTGCTCGGTGATGCGACCACCAGACTGCTCTTTCCATTGCCAGACCCGCTCGAGAAAGGCCGAGCGTCCGACATCTTTACGCACCTTGCCCTCGCTCTTCAAAAGACGCGTGACAACGACCTCTGTTGCGATCCCCGCATGATCAACGCCTGGCTGCCACAGAGTGTTGAGACCCTTCATTCGCGCATTGCGCGTAAGAGCGTCTTGTATTGTGCAAAAGAGCGCGTGGCCCATATGCAGCGAGCCAGTAACATTAGGCGGAGGAATCGCGATGCAGAACGCGGTCGCGGCATCTCCCGTGTCTTGCGCTTTAAAATGCCCGGCAGAAATCCACGCTGCATACCAGCGAGGCTCCACTTCGGTCGGGTCGTACGCCTTGTTCAGTTCAATAGTGCTCGTCATGTCCAAGCGGACATAACAACGTTTGAACGACGCCGCTACTGCGGATTTAAGCGCTCGTCAATCGACGGAGCTCTTCACGGATCATCGTCTCAGCAAGCTGCGGAACGACCTCCCAGACAACTCGCTCAACAACCTCGCGGGTGAGGGCGGCGACCGCCTCGACTTGGACCGGGGTCAGTCCAAGGGCCGCAACTTTCTCAGCCATTTCTTTTGAAATGGATGAGACCACTGTTGGGACCTCTTTTGGAGCTGCTGCGACTGGGGCAACACTTGGCGTTGGTAGCACCACGCCTGCGGGTGCGGGAGTTGTCCCAGCGAAAGCGGCCTCAGCTGGTTTTGCCGCTGAAGCAACCGGGGTGGAAACCGTCGTCGGCGCAGCAGGTGGCAGAGGCTCAACGCCCCCAAACACTTGCGTCGCTTTGGGTCGCAACGAACCGGGAGCTGCCGGAGTTGCAAAAACTCCCGCGCTCGACGGAGGCTTCAGTGATGTCGCAGGCTGCTGACTGCTCTCGCTTGTTGGCGGCTGCACCGTCCCAGTAATCGAGGTCGTCGGCTTCGCCACCGGACCGCCAGCAACTGCGGGCATCTGTGGCTGGCTGTTCGATAGAAGTTGTTTGATTCTATCAATCAGGGCCTGTGTCTCAAAGGGCTTCAGGAGAGAGCCTTCCGCTCCACACTCCTTCAACTTTGCCTCATCAACGGGATTTTGCTCACTCGCGAGCATCAAAACAGGAATCGACCCAATTGCCGAATCCCCTCGCAACGAACGACACGCATCGTAGCCGCTTCGTCCTCCACCAAGATTTACGTCAATAATGGCAGCAACGGGACGAGCGTCCCGAGCACGAGCCATCATTGAATCACTACCGTCATGTGTGATGAGAGTAATGTCTTCGCTGAGGAGAGTAAGTTCGAATACTTTGCGCATCGTGGCGCTGTCATCGACCACGAGCAGAGTCTTGGACACGGGTAGAGCCTCCACGTGTGCGGTGATGCGCCCTGGAGAGCGCCGATGCCATCCAGGGTTCACCGCATAGTTATCGCACCGAGGTTGTACGAGGCAATCGCTTTGCGTGTCAAGAAACCCATGAGAACGAGAGTTTACAGAGTTCGAATTTCGGTATGTTCGCCGTACACCCGCCGGAGAGCGTCGGAGATCTCGCCCACAGTGGCCAAAGCCTCCGCCGCGGTGACAATGGCGTCCATCACGTTCGCTCCATCACGGGCCGTCTGCTCGACATGAGCAATCGCCTTTGAAAACGCCCGCGAATCTCTCCGTGCTCGGACAGACTGGACACGCTCGACCTGCTCCCGCTCAACCCTGGGGTCAATGCGCATCACCGGTACCGACTCCCCGGCAGCTGCGTGGACGTTGACACCCACAATAGGGCGGTCCTTGCGCTCAATCTCAAGCTGATACCGAAAACTAGCGTCCTGAATTTCGCGCTGAACGTAGCCCCGCTCGATCGCAGAGACCATCCCACCCAACTCAGAGACCTTGGAGAGGTACCCTTTTGCGCCCTGGTAGATTTTGTCCGTCAACGCTTCGATAGCGTAGCTCCCTCCTAGAGCGTCGACGGTGTCGGCAACGCCGGACTCACTTGCAATAATCTGCTGCGTTCTGAGGGCAATGGTCGCGCTCTGTTCTGTGGGCAAACCGAGCGCTTCGTCAAAGCTATTGGTGTGTAGCGACTGGCATCCTCCAAGAACCGCGGTAAGCGCTTGAAGCGCCACTCGAACAATATTGTTCATGGGTTGCTGCGCGGTGAGGGTGGCTCCCGCAGTCTGACAATGAAACTTGAGTGCTCGGGCTCGCGCCGATTCAACGCCAAATCGCTCTGCCATCAGCTCGGACCACAACCGTCGAGCAGCGCGAAATTTCGCCACCTCTTCGAGCAGATGGTTGTGCACATTGAAAAAGAAGCTTAACTGCGAGGCAAACGCCTCTGCACTGAGCCCAGCCTCCTGAGCGGTTTTGACGTACTCAAGCCCGTTGCCGAGGGTAAATGCGACCTCTTGGATCGCGTCGCAGCCGGCCTCGCGCATGTGGTACCCAGAGACCGAAATCACGTTCCATTTTGGCGTGTGAACGCTGGCCCAATGAAAGATGTCGCCAGTGAGCTTGAGCGAGGCTCGGGGAGGGTAGATGTATGTCCCACGCGCGATGTACTCTTTGAGCACGTCGTTCTGGACCGTGCC
>JANNCG010000927.1:0-4289 GCA_031386385.1 Myxococcales bacterium | reverse complement strand
GGCAAGCTAAAGACTGCTGTTTTCGGCGAGTAGCGCGAGCAAAGCATTGGGGTCCGACTGCGGCCCTACACTGCGTTAGGCGCAATATCAGCTTGGGAATAGCCTAATCTCCCAACGGGCAAGACCCATTTTCACTCAGCAAAAGGCCGAGCGGGCGAGCCGTGGATCGCGCAAATAGTCCGCAAATAGCACCTTCAAAGCACTAGTTTGTGCCACCGGTTGTGACGACTTCGATACACTCACTGCACGCAATCCCGTGCGCCATCATCGAAGACCAACCGCTCTGTTCTCGTACTGCCTCATCTCCGCGCTTGCGGGGTGTACCTCAAGTAGCCCGCCCGCCGATGTCGTGAGTGACGTGCTCGCGACCGAAGCAACGGTGGATGCGAGTGCGAGCGCGGATGCGGATGCGGTGGAGGACAGTGCTCAGCCCGTGGTGGATACTCCCGATGCCCGGCCACCGTTGCCGCCGTTTTGTGCACCCCCGCCACAGCCGATGGGTGAAGCGCTACGGCAACGATCGGATGGACGTTTGCCTACTGTTTTGCCAGACAATCGCGCGATCACACCGGCAGGGACCGAAGTGCGAGTTGGCGGGTTTCCTGTGGACTCGCGAGTGCATCCGACGTTGCCAGTCGCGTACATCGCGAATACGGGATACACCGACGATCGTCGCGGTGTGCAAGTGGTCTCGATCACCGACGGATCCGTCGTGCAGACCGTGCTCAACCCCGACCAGTTCAACGGAATCGCCATCTCGCCAGACGGAACACGCGTCTACGCCAGCGCGGGCAACGCCAACGGCAACGTGACTGCGTACCGAGTGAATGCCATGACGGGCGAGCTCTCGCGAGATCGCTCGGTTCCCGTGCCCGGTTATGCCTCTGCGATCACTCTGGCACCGGACGGATCGCGCTTGTGGGTCGCGCAAACGGCATTGCACGGTGTTGCAGAGATTGATCTCACCACGTTTCAAGTCACGCGCTCAGTGGTGCTCACGAACGAGCCTTACGCGTACGCGATCACGCACGTCCCTTCGCGCAACGAACTGTGGGTTGGCGCCATCTCGGGAGTCGCGATCTACGTGATTGATCTCAACACATTTCGCGAAGTCGCACGGATCAACGTGGGCGCACACCCCGAAGCGCTGGTCGCCTCCGACGATGGAACCAAAATCTACGTCGCGCTCACCAACGCCGATTCCATAGTGGCCGTAAACACCAATACTCGGATGGTCACCACACGGCAACCGGTGGGCGAGCCAGAGATTTCTGGCGATGGCGCTCCGTTGCCTGCGAGCAACCCGGCATCGCTCGCGTTGGACAGCGCGCACAATCGGTTGTACCTCGCGCGCTCTGCTGACAACGCGGTGAGTGTGTTGGATCCAACAACACTGTTGCAGCGCGGAGCCATTCCAACGGGCTGGTATCCGTCGAGTGTTTCGATCGCACGAAACGGCACGAGCATGGTGATCACCAACGCGAAGGGATTTGGCGCGGGTCCGATCGCGAGCCCCGCAGAAGAAGATCGACTCTCGGGCAAACAGCGCATGGCAGGCAGCGTTGAAGTGCTGGACCCCATGGCTTTCGACATTGTCGCTGGTGCCCGTCAAGTACTGGAAAATACCCAGCGCCCCGCACGATTGTCCCCCTGGGACTGCAACGGAACTTGGCCTGTCCCGACACGCCCCGGCGGTCCAACACCGATCGAACACGTTGTGCTTATCGTCCGCGAAAACAAAACCTACGACGCGCTCTTTGGCGATCTGAACATGCCGCAAGCCAACGGGGATCCTGCACTCACGCTCTACGGCGACGACGTCACGCCGAACATTCACTCCCTCGCGCGGCAATACGCAAACTTCGACAACTTCTACAACGACGGCGAGACGAGCGTGCAAGGCCATCTTTGGCTCACGGGGGCGTTTGTCACGGACTTTCAAGAGCGCACTTGGCTTGATGCCTACCGCGGAAGCAACACCTTCAACGACCCCGATGTCCTCACCGATCGAAGCGTCCCAAGCTGGGGAACCTTCTTCTCCCACTTGATCCACCACAACGTCCCGTTTCGCATCTTCGGTGAAGTCACCGGGAGCAACACGTACTACCAAGAGCAGTCGGTGTACACGCACATTGACGTGGGATTTCCCGGTATATTTTTCAATACCAGCATCCCCGATGAGCGCAAAGCGCGCTACGTGATCGATCGCTTAATCACACAGTCTCGGTTGCCTAAGTTCACGTACGTGCTGTTTCCCAACGATCACACCAACGGACGCTCGGCGGGTGCGCTCACGCCCGAGTCCATGGTCGCGGACAACGACTACGCAACGGGTCTGCTCGTCGAAGCGATCTCGCGATCACCGTATTGGGCCTCGACGGCGATCTTCATTCTCGAAGACGACACGCAGTCCGGCGCGGACCATGTGGACTACCACCGTGGGATCTTGGTGATCGCTTCGCCGTGGGCGCGTCGCGGGTACACGAGCCATTTGCACGCCTCGTTTCCCGCGGTGCTTCGCACAATTGAGCACATGATCGGAGTTCCGCCGATCAATCGCTACGATGCCAATGCGCCGTTGTTGTACGACGCGTTCACGAGTGAGCCACTGATGGCACCGGTTCCGTCGCTCCCGCGCCGCACGCCCAATCGCTTCAACCCGCGCATCGGCCGTTATGCACAGCTGTCCCGCGGGATGGACTTCTCTGGCCCCGATCGCAACGACAACCTCGGCGCGATGCTCTGGGCCTCCCGTCGCGGAATGACTCTCCCACAGGGCGCCCAAGCGCAGTGGAGCTTAGACGAGCTGCGTGTACAACTGCAGCGCGGGAGGTTGGTTGACGATGATGACAACGAAGTGCCGAGTCCAGAAGCGCTCGAAGAGCGCCGTGAGCGTGCGGACTACGATCGATCGGTGCAGCAATTTATCACGTGGTTGCGCGCGCATCCCGAAGTGCAGGTCCCCGAGGACTTTCGTCGGCGCTGGTTGGATCGAGCACCGCTGGATCGTGCCAACCTGTTGACCTCGCGCACAAATTAGGTCACTACGTCCAATCACGATCTCTTACGAAACACAACGGACACATTATTCGCAGGCATTTCTGTGACGCTTTCAAACTGCAACCCGCTCGCATTCGCCAACACGGACACCTCTTCGAGCGACCGCAGTCCCCATCGCGCGTCACGACTGCGCAGCGACGCATCGAAAGCTTCGTTGCTCGGCGCCGTGGTCACTCCCTCGCGGCGATAGGGTCCGTACAAATACAGCACACCACTGGCGGGCAACACTTTCGCTGCTCCACGCATTAAGCCGAGTGTGGATTCCCACGGGCTGATGTGAACCATGTTGATGCACACGATCGCGTCCACAGACATGATGGGCCATTCATCCACAGACGCATCAAGCGCGAGTGGCGCACCAATGTTCGCCAGCAAAGCTTCTCGCGTCCACGCCAGCACAGACCCGCGCGCCTCCGCATCCGGATCGCTCGGAACCCACGTTAATCCAGCAAATTCTCTCGCAAAATGCACCACGTGCTCGCCGGATCCGCTCGCGATTTCAAGCACGGTCCCGCTCGACGGAAGTGCCGTACGCAACACCGCCGCAATCGCGTCGCGGTTTCGTTGCGTCGCGGGAGCGTACCGCTTGCTCGCCGCATCCCGCGCCTCCACGCCGCTCTCAACCCAAGGGACCGATGACTTGTCGCGAGACACCATGCGGCATCATAGCGCAACAGCGATCGCGGTGGTTGCGGGTTGCTACGGCCCTGTGAGATAGCCGATCAGATCATCCCAGCTCGTTCCGCCGATGGCGCTGGAGTCGATCTTCGCGAAGGTCCACTTGAGTTCCATTCCGATTTTGAGTGACCGCCAGCGCGCGGTGGGCGAGATCGCCTTGAGTTCAGCGCGGAGGGAGATGTTTGGATACTCGCCTGGTTTCCAGCTAATCGTGAGACCCGCGACGTGCAGTTGGACGAATCGCAAGACGGTCCCGAGACCGCCCGCGGGACGGAGCTTGCCAAGCACATACCGCGAGCTTGCCGTGACAGTGATCTTGGTCTCGATGGACTCCCAGTTCAATCCAGCGTTGATGGCCTCGCCGGCCTTACCCAAAATGAAGCCAACCTGACGCTCGTATTTGAGGCCCTTTCCTGCGGCACCGATTTGAACGTACGGCGCGATGGAGAAGAACAGCGCGAGCGTCGGAGGATCGAAGTACGCGTCAATTCCCACATAAGCTGAGATCCCTAGCATTGGTGTTCCCACACCTGCGTTGCCTCGGCCGACGG
>JANNCG010000926.1:0-24904 GCA_031386385.1 Myxococcales bacterium | reverse complement strand
GGGATTCCGCTGTTGTGGGTCACCCCGCTGGCGGTGTATTTGGGCACGTTTATTCTCGGCTTTGCGCGAGGAAAAATCGCGCCCCGCTGGGTCGATCGGGGCGCCCTCTTGCTGTCCATTGTGCTGGTGCCTGTGACGCTTCGGCGAACGACAAGCCCTTATGGATTGCTGCTCGCTTTACACCTCGGATTTTTGGCTCTTCTTTCGTTCAGCGCGCACTCAAAGCTCGCGTCGCTTGCTCCAAACCCCAAGGACCTTGAACGCTACTACCTCTGGATATCCGTCGGCGGCGTGATCGGAACATTAGTCTTCGCGATCATCCCCCCGCATATATTCTCGGACCTGTGGGAGTCGCCGTTGACCATCGCGGTCACTGCGTTGGTTCCGTTGCTCGCGCCGGTCGCAGACGAGCAGAACGTTCAGCCCGTCACCCGCGCGCGGGACTGGCTCTTTGCGTTAGCCCCCGCAGTGTGGCTCGCCGCAGCGGCAATCGTCACAAGAACCACGCACTCCGCTCCGCTTGGGTGGGCGCTTGGGCTCGCGTACGTGCCTGCGGTCCTGTTCTGCGCGAAGAGTGCGCGTGCACCCGTACTGCTTGCAACGGCGCTTTTGGGGACGGCTATTTTCGGCGCCGTCTTCGAGCGCTCATCAGCGCTAACGCTCGCCTATGGCCGGAGTTTTTTTGGCACCACGCGTGTGCAATCACCGCCCGGCCTGGGCATGCACGTCCTGGTGCACGGCACAACGATCCATGGTTCAGAGCGCGTCGCGGCTCGCACTCGCTGTGAGCCGCGCAGCTACTATCGCCACGACGGGCCAGTGGGCCGGATCTTCACTGCCCGACATAGAAGTTTTGAGCAGGGCCCCGTCTTTGCCATCGGCCTCGGCGCCGGTGCCATTGTTTGTTATGCGCAGCCTCTTGAGCGGTGGACTTTTGTCGAAATTGATCCCGACGTTGTGCGCGTTGCGCGCGATCCAGCGTTGTTTTCGTTTTTGTCCCACAACGCTCTCCCAGCAGATCAACTCAGAGTCGTCGTCGGCGATGGTCGACTCGTTTTGACGCAAGAGCCACCTGCTACCTACTCGATGATCGTTGTGGACGCATTCAACTCGGACTCGGTCCCACTCCACCTGCTTACGGTCGAAGCGTTTGATCGCTATTTCGCTGCGCTCAATCGTGATGGTTGGCTCATTTTGCATATCAGCAACCACGCGCTCGATCTGCCCCGAGTGGTGTCTGCGATCGTGCGCTCACGGGGCCTCGCAGCACGGGTCAATGAGGATGCGTCTGAGTTTTCTGCGAGGGGATATGTTCCGACTTGGACGGTGATTGCGCGCTCTGAGGGTGCGCTTTCGGCGCTGGCATTGGGGAGCGGTTGGCTTCCGTTGCCTGACCCCCGCGGGCTGCCTGCGTTTACGGACGACTACGCCTCGATTTGGCGCGCACTCAGGTAAACTAGAGCCACTTTAGCCCACGGCCGTATTTGCTATTGAGCTTGCTGACTGTCGCTCGGTCAATCATCCACCGTCTTGTGCTCAATCGTAGCCCACGGATCGAGAGCAGATGCGTCGAGTTCAAGAGCGCTTCGAGAATGATGGGCGAGGGCGAATCTCCTAGGTCTAGCTCAAGCATCCGAAGCGCCGCGATGGAGGGTGAGTTAAGGAGCGCTAATATCGCTCTCTCACCATATTCATTATCTGCGATAGTCAATGTGGTCAGACCGCTCAACGCATAGTGATTGACGATCGACAACAGGTCCTCATCATCCATACCCGTGCGGGTGGCATAGAGCGTGTTGAGCGACGAGAGCTTCCATTGATCGGTGAAAGCCTGGGCAAAATCTCCTTGAAGCGAGCAGCCGGTCACCGACAAGCGCTCGAGTGTTTGCAGCTCAGAGGTGACGTACAAAAACCCGTTTGAGCTCATCTTTGAACCCCCGACGTTGAGCACGCGTAGGTTCTCGGTCGTGGCGTAGGTAAACAGGGCCTCTACCGAATCATCACCGAAGGCCCCGCGAAGGCTCAACTCTTTGAGTTTTGCAAAGTGCGTCGATTTTCCGACGAGCTTCGCGACTCGCTCTGAGTTGATCTTGAGAGTGGCGGCCCGAATAGGCTCGATGGCGAACAGCTGCTTTCCGACATCACCCGCAAAATGCTCGCCGCCAAGCGTCACGCGATCGATGAAACCCCGGGACCACGCGACCTCGGTGTCCTTGGGTAGACCGGCATTTTCAAACCAACTAGCTTCATGCTTTTTGAGCAAATCATCACACGTTTTGCGCAGCGCGAGTCGCTCGCTGTGCGTGATATCTGCGCCGGAGAGAGCACAGTGAGCGCGGATAAAGCTCCCTCGAGGATCCCCACGCTGCACCAACAGGTCAGCGTATGCCAGTCGCGCAACGTCGTCTTCGACTGCCTCGAGAACCGCGCTAAGCGCTTCGGCGACTATAGGCTCCATGCGATTATTTCGGAGCGGTTTTGCGAACGTCTTCTGCGAGCACTGAGCGAACCTCTGCAAACAGCTCCTTGCCCACCTCTGGCTGCACCATCTTCACGTAGGACGCGAAGCCTAAAAGATAGGACTTAAAGTCCGACTTGCCGCGGGCCTGCTCTTGCACGCTTGTGTTGCGAATATTCTGCAAAATTGCGCGAAATCTCCGCCGTGCTTCTCTCGGCACGCTCATCCCGGCGTTCACAACCACGCCCGTGATGCGTTGTTGGTTCGAGGGTCGCAGGACTCGGCGTTTTGGCGCGTTTTGGGTGAAGCCTTCTTGCTGAATGATTTGATCAACCCACCATAAAAATCGGCCAATGCCCTTGGAGGGCTCCTGCTCAAAAGAGAAGGTCAAATCGTCCGCATACCGAGTGTATTTCGCGCCCACTTTCGCGCTCAGCGCGCTCATGCGAGCGTCGAAGCGACGACACACGATGTTGGTCACAGCCGGGGAGGTGGGCGCGCCTTGTGGCAGCGCGCCAGGAACAATCATTCGCCCGTCGTCGAGCTTGCTTCGGTGCGTAACAATGGCAGCCAATGTTTTCGAGGCGGCCTCTGAAGCGCCAAGATATTGAAAAGTGCCCATGACGCGAAAGAAGTGAATCGTCGGAAAAAAGTCCTTCAAATCCATCTTGATCACAATCTTCGCGCGCTGATGGGGCTCGGCGTTGGTGACCACTGAGCGGCCTTTGACAAAGCCGTGCGCTGCGGGATGAGTCGGGACTTTTTCGAGTAACTCGCGAAGGATTGTCCGCTGCACTTGCTTCAGGGGTGCGCGGGGGGCGCAGATCGTTCGGGTGCCACCGGTTGCTTTTGGGACCGTAAATTCGACGTAGCCCGACCCTGCGGCGTTGCCGACGCGCATGAACGGGAGGAGGTCTTTTGCCTTCTTAAATCCCAAGAGCTTCGCGACGTCATCAGCTGTTTTGAGTGCGCCGAAGGTCTTGCGAACATCCGCGATGTCGTCGGGCACTCGCCTCACCGGCTTACGCAGGTAGGGTTTTCGCAGGCCAAATGTCCAGCCCGACTCGTTCCACCCGCCGATACGGGTCCAGGTGTTTCGGGGTGCCGGAAATCTCGAGTCTGCGAGTGCGACTTCTTGAATACCTAGAGAGTTGGTCACCGCTGAGGCGGTGCGTCGGACATCTCCGTCGGGATCTTTCGCTGCGCGCCTAAGCAATGTGGAGGCACCCAGACGTGGAGCCTTAGGCTTGCTCGCGTTGGGCGATCGTGGCTTTGCAGCGGGCTTTTGTGATCGGCTAGCGCGCGGAAAAAGAAAGCCGATGGCCTTTACGCCTGACAATCGCTGCAGGGGATCGCGGGACTCTAGCAGCTCTTGAATGGCTCCTCCGATCGCGTGCTGCACGTAGTATCGAGCGACCTCATACTCTGCCAGATCGGTATGCTTCTCGAGAAGCTCAACGATCTTGGGCAAGTTGCTTGAGTTTGCCAACAACGGACGAAGGGATTGAATCAGCGCTGCGAGATCCATAGGCCTACCATTAGTACCGCAGTATTTGAGGCTGTGGGCGGAGCAAAATGCGCTCTTGTTCTGCAGACGAGACGTCTAGGTTTTCTTGCAAGACAATTCACATCGGTCAAGAAACTGCGGTAATCTCGGGGCCGATCGAGCCGTTTTCAATCGCATGTTGTGTTGCTGCTGAAACGACCCATACCGATGTATGCGTTGGCTCACAGCCGTGAGCTTGAAACGCTTGCAAAAGAGCGTGCCATGCTTGCAACATCAGTACGCGAGGCGTTCGCAACACTAACGCCGTTTTTGACATCCACACTGACCTTTCGAGCCCTCATGGCGCACTGGCGCTTGACGTCGTTTGACGACGCTGTGAAGCTGCTTGAGCCGGTACATAAAGCCGCGGCGACAGTTTTGGATAAAGCACTCCCAGCGCTCACCCGATCAACCAACGGAACCGCTGAGCTCGCACAACTTTTTGCCGGACCCGAGGGAGAGGTCTTGTTTTGCTGGTGCCGTGCGATGGTGAGCCGCCGCGACGTGCGATTGGCTGCATTGTTTGCAGCCTCTGCCGAGCAAGACCTGTTTCGCGAGCGCGCCAAAGAGGCGGCGTACTCGCGGCTCGTTGAGGGTCCGCTTTTGGATGCGCTCGGCGCTGCGCCCACTGCGGGAGCCGCGCGTGAGCTTCAGTTTGAGCATCGGAGCGAGGCAAAAGCGAGGATCGAGATATTGTTTTGGGAGGCGGGTGCAAGCGCGCTGCAGCTGCCTGAGTTGGGACCTTGGTTGTGGGCTTCGCAGCAGGACTTTGACGCGCTTGTCGGAAGTTGGGCGAATGGATCTCTTCGGGGCAGGGTTCTCGCAGCCCGTGCACTTGAGGTGTGCGCACGGGGGTTGTCTGCGATGGCAGATCCCGAGCTTGTGGGTAAAACTTTGCAGTTGTTGCAGCCCTTGCTGCTTCACCCCGATCCGCTCGTCTGGGTTCATGCTGCGCGGGCGCTGGGGCGATTTGCAGGCACTTTTGATGCGCTCGAGGGCACACTTCTTGACTGGATGCGTGCGGAGTCTCCGCTGCTGCGGCAGCGAGCGATCACAGCGTTTGCCTCGTTGCCGCCAGAGAAGCTAAAAATTTATGGTGGTGAGCTTGTCACGTTGTTGCAAGATCCCAAGGCGGAGCCGTTTGCCCTCGCCGCGGTGGCTGCCGCGACACCCTACTTGTTTACCGATCGAAAAGATCTCTGGGACATGCTCGCCGCTCGGGTATTTGAGGGCGATGGCGGCGCGATTACGGCGCGAGCGCTTGCGCGTGGGTTGGCGACGCTGTGGCGGCGTGGGACGATGCAGGCGGCGTTGGAGGTTCCGTTAAAGGCGTTGAGGGAGATGGCGCGCGGGGCGCGAACTGAGTCGCTCGATGACTGGCGCCGCTGGCTCTCGGTCATCGCTGTGACAGATCCTGTGGAGGGCGCTGAGCGCGATCCGCTAGATCTTGAACAGGGTCTGGAGAACCTCGTGCGGCTCGCTGCTCAGTACGACGACGAAGAAGCCGACGCCCGCGCCGCACGATTTGCTGACGCGTTGGCTGCCACTTTTTTAGAGGCACGTAAGATCGCCGAAGGTGAAGGCCGTCCTCGACGTCGTGCGGCAGGAATCACCGCAGTTGAGGGCATCGCCCGCTCGCTCGCGCTCGGACTGTGGGGTCCTTTGCTTGCTACGCGACCCTCCGGGACACCCATCGCAGAGCCCGAGTTGCAAGAGACCTGGAGCGTGATTGCAAACGCACCGCAGTCCATTCTCGACGCAGTCCATGAACGTCGAGCCGGTGCCGAACGAGACGAGGCCGCTGAGCTCGCGCTTGAGATCCTCGCGATTCAGCTGGGCGGATATGCGCTTGATGCTTGTGGTGAAGAGCCGGATTTGGGCACCGGACGAGGGCCGACTGCGCACCACACTTGCAAATGGTTGCGCACCGTCGAAGGGCTTACTGACGGATCACGCGAGCTGCCATCACCGTTGAAACAAGCGCTCTCTGGATTGCTCTGGCGGCTTGTCGACTGCACTCGCGGGACCTCCCTTGGCGAAGTCGATGACGTCCGGTGGCTGGGGCCGTTTGCGGCGTGGTGGGCGTTGGTGATTGATCGCCCCACGGTGCTTCACCAACTCACCAGCGCTCTTCCCATGATTGCACCAGGTGCGCTTGATACCTGCGTTGGCCTGAGCGAGGTCATTCGCCACGCGGTCTCTTCCGACGTCGCAAAGGCGTGCGAGGGCAAGTGGCAAGAAGAGGTCGAGCAAGCGATGATCGACTTGAGCGCCGATGACACTGAGCTGTGCCATGCGCTCACGGGTCTCGCGGGCGCGCTGGGGCGATTCGGCGCCGCCGCAGGGGGCAAACTTAACCTTGAGACGTTGTGTTTGGATCTCGCCATGGCCGCTGAGCGACTCCATGTCGCGCTCGAAGACCCGGTAAAAGCCCTGCATTCTGTCTCTGAGGGCAACGTGTTTGAGTCTGAGAATGCGCCGCGCGTTGCGGCTCTCGTGGCCAGATGTGTTCGATCGCGCGATCTGACTCCCGTGGCAGTGTGGTTTGGATCGCTCGGCCCTGTGACATCAGCATTAGTTGAAAACGCTGTCACCGCTGCGGTGCGTCGGACACCACCCCCACCACCGGCGCCGAAGAAGCCCGAGGGCCCCAAGGTCATCGAGGGCTATGAGCTCGTGCGGCCGTTAGGCGAGGGTGGAATCGGCTCTGTGTACCAAGTGCGCAAGCAGGGCGCGGAGCGATTTTTTGTGCTGAAAATCCCAAAAGCCGAGGCCCTTGCGGGAGCCACTGAGACCGAACGAGAGGGAATTTTGGCCTCATTTGTCGAGGAGGCAAAAGCCCTCGGAGGCTTGTATCACCCCAACGTTGCCAACATCATTGACCAGGGAATCTCAAACGGGATGCCCTTCTTGGTCCTTGAGCTCTTGATCGGAGCGGACCTCAAAGTCTACGCTGGTGCGCGGTTGCTCTCGCTCTTTGAACTGCGGCAGGTGGTCCTTGAGTCTTGCGCAGGGCTTCACGCGCTTCACGCTGCGGGACTGGTGCATCGAGACATCAAGCCGGCAAACCTCTGGGTCCGCCTTCCGATGCAGGGAGGGGAGCGATTTGATCCGACGAAGCATCGTGATCCTGCGCATTTTCCGGTACTTTCGACGGTGGTAATTGACTTCGGGATGGTCCGCTCGATCAAGGTAACTCAAGAAGCCATGGGTCGTTTTGTCGCAGGCACCCCAGGGTACATCGCCCCGGAGCAAGTCCTCGATCCGATGGAGCTCAACCCCCGTGCGGATCTCTATGCGCTGGTTGGTACGATCTACAACGTCACGACGGGTCGAACTTTTTTCGACGACATCCAGTCGCAGCGAGATCGCATCATTGCCCACATGCAGCGGGATCCATTTGAAGATGAGTCACGATTGCGAATCTACCCCGCGGCGGTCGCAAAATTATTTCGGGCCGGGACCGCAAAAAACCCCGAAGATCGTCCCACACCGCTTGAGTTTGGACGAGCTTTCGCCGCGTCGCTTTAGCACGAAGCACTGGCGGCGATTGGGGGGGCAGCTCGCTAAGTCGTGAGGACCACAACACGCTCATGAACGTTGAGTGCCGCGACCCTCGCGGCGAGGTGCACAAAGGGCTCGTGCCACGCGGTGTGCCCAAAGATCGTGAGCGGAATTTTTGCCTGAATGAGCTTGTCTCGGATCTCGTCGCGTCCGTGAAATTCGCGCGTGTGGCTCGGTCCCTCGTGCAAAACCACCACCGCGGGACCGTCTTCGAGAACCAAATCTAAGAGCGTGGATTGATCCGTTTCGCTTCGCTTTCCAGGTTTGTCCGAGCTGCCAATGACGCACCCAACCCCGCCAATACGCAAGCCACCGGCAGCCACGGTCTCGCCATCGAGAAGGTCGACTCCCGCGGGACCGCCTGAGACGTCATCGTGGTTTCCCGCGACCGCGATGACCCATTTTGCACGATCGGCAAAGGCTCGGTACACCGACTGAACGGGCCCAAAGCCACCGCGCTTTTGCGACCCCGGAATCGCATAGAAATCTCCTGCCAAAATCACCCCAACTCGCCCCAGCGCCGGGAGCTCCCGAGCCTCGCTGAGCTCATCCATCTGCTCGGCCACGCCCTCACCAAGCAGCCGTTGCGCGACGCCTAGTTTTGCGCTCTGCCACGGAGCGGCCACATATCCTTGAAGATCCGAAGTGCACACCAGCGCGTCGCAGCCCTCTGGCAATCGGTCTACCTTTGCGCGAAACCACTGAAGCCGCGCGGTCTCAGTTTTTCCACGAGGCCCTGCGTTTGAATAGAGCAGCTGGGCAAAAGGTTTTGCTTCGATTGAAAGGACGCGCATGACGGACGCGTCACCATGCGTCGCGCTTGAGCAATAGCAAGACGTCGCGCGAGGTGCTGTGGTGTGTTGTCAAACACTTCAGCACCTTTGCTCACGGTTCCCGTCTCAGGCGTTGTTGTCTGCTGCGAATTTGCAGCGTTTGATCGCAGGGCTACTTGCTTGTCACAGCATCGCTACACAGCAGAAAACCCGCACAGGTGCTGTGCGGCGATGCTAATTTTTCAGTGCTAGTCTGATTCGGCCGCGGCGTAACGCCAACAGTCAGAAGGCTATGCCCGTATCTTTGATCGAAAAAACTCAACCGTGCATGAAGCACAGCAGAACAACAACGTGAGACACCCACGATATTGCTCGAACACGGAGGTCCTGCGCAAGAGGGGATTCGAAAATTGTTAACCCTTGCGGGGTTTGGGCGAGGGCCTCGCGCAACCGGACACCGGCCGATCGATCGAATATTTAGGCGGCGACGGGGGTCTGTACCAAGCCCGTTGCTGGGCCGGCAGCGACACGACGCTCTTCACTCACCAGCGTCAGCATCTCCCGCTGGGACATCACGTTTGCGGCCAGTAATGCGGCCATATAACCGTCCACATAGCCTTGAGCGCGGGACGCACGAAGTCCATCGACGCCTTGGTAGCGGGCGTTAAAGTTATCGCGCAACAACTTGCGAAGGCGGGTGACTGCTTCTTCTCGGGTGGTGTTCATAACTATTTTCTCTTGACGGCGAGCGCCAACGTCACGATGAGTTTTGCTCAACGGTTGTGCTGCGGCCTTCAATCCATTGCCCTAGATCAAAGAAGATCAGCAACTTTTCAACGCAGTTTGTGTTATGACGCCGCCCTCTTAATGTTGCCCACGTAGCCCAAAGGCAGAGGCAGGGGATTTAAAATCCTCAAAGTGCGGGTTCGACTCCCGCCGTGGGCACTGCGAAGTGCGTCGGGCACCCAAGACTGTAGAAAATGGGTGCCACAGTGCGAAGAAAGCTTCACGTTGCGTTTGCTCGCGAAACACGCGAAACGTTGGGGCTGTGAGTAGCGCGAAAAAGTATCCAACGATCCCCGCGGCCCTTGAAGCAGCGGCGCAAGAGTATCCAAACAAGGGCCACACCTACATTATGGACGACGGCAAAGAGCAGTCGTGGCCATACCCTAAGCTGCTGCGCAGAGCGAAAGAGATCGCGCATGCGTTGCAAGAGCAGGGCGTGAAAAAGGGTGATCACGTGGCGTTGATTCTTCCGACAGCAGAAGAGTTTATCCCGACATTTTTCGGTGTCTCGCTGTCGGGGGCGGTTCCGGTTCCGTTGTATCCGCCTATGGGGCTTGGGCAGCTCGCGGGGTATCTCGATCACTGCAAGCACATCGTGTCGGCGTCGCGAGCGAAGGTTGTGATCACAACAGGCCAGATCAAATCGGTCCTCGGAACTGTGCGCGAGGCGGCTCCCGAAATGCGCTCAATGATCACCTACGCCGACCTCAACGGGGACGCGGGACTGTTTCGCGATCCAAACGTTACGCTTGATGACATGGGCTTCATTCAGTTCACCTCCGGGAGCACCAGCAAGCCCAAGGGAGTGGTACTTTCGCAGGCAAATCTCAGCCACAACGCATATGCGATCATGGTGGATGGGCTCCACCGGGACGACAACGACGTGGGGGTCTCTTGGCTTCCCTTATTTCACGACATGGGGCTTATCGGATTTGTGATCGCGCCCATTATGCATGTCGTGCCGTGCGTGTTTTTATCGCCGATGCAGTTTTTGCGACGGCCGTCGGTGTGGATCAACGCGCTGCACAAGTATCGCGGGACCATCACCTACGCGCCGAACTTTGCGTACGCGCTAGGGGTCAAGCGCGTGAAGGACGACGAGATTCCTGGGGTAGATCTGTCGTGTGTGCGCGTCGCTGGGTGCGGAGCCGAGCCCATTCAAGCTGAGAATTTGCGCAACTTTGCGAAACGCTACGCAAGCGTTGGGTTTAGCGAAAAGGCATTTATGCCAAGCTACGGCATGGCAGAGTCGTCTCTCGCAATCGCGTTCGCCCAAGGCATCCCGACGGACCGCGTCAAGGGCGACTCACTGTGGAACGACGGTCAAGCTGTCGTCGCCGATGCCGACGACACCAACGCGCTTGAGATCGTCGGCTGCGGCAAAAAGTTTGACGGTCATGACCTTCGAGTGGTCTCCACAGAGACCCGCGAGGTGCTGGGTGATCGCACCGTGGGCGAGTTTGAAATTCGCGGTCCCAGCGTGACAAAAGGCTACTTCGAAGACCCAGAAAAGACTGCAGAAGTGCTGGACAAAGACGGGTGGCTCAAGACCGGAGACCTGGGGTACCTGGTGGATGGGATGGTGTTTATCTGCGGCCGTCAAAAAGACATCATCATTCTGAACGGCCGCAATTATTATCCCTCAGACATTGAGTGGGCTGCTTCAAAGGTTGAAGGCGTTCGTGCGGGCAACGTGGTGGTGTTTGCCTCAGGTAAGCAGGGGCTTGATCGTGAGGCCGTTGTGGTCGTTGCAGAGAGCAAGTCCAACGACGGTCAAGACGCCCTAGCGAAGGCGATTCGGGTTGAGATTCAGCGCGCAACGGGCCTGGTTGTCGACGACGTGATGGTCGTCGAAGCGGGTACGATCCCGAAGACATCGAGCGGAAAAGTGCAGCGAAGCAAAGCCCGGGCGCAGTACGAAACGGGCGAGCTCAAGAAGAAGACCCCAGAGGGCAATTTGGGGATCGCGAAGCGTGTGATTGAGTCGCAGCTCGCCCACTTGAAGCTCAGCATTTTTGGCAACAAGAAGAGCTGACGCACTCTCCGACGTCGCAATATCCGTTCTAGAAGATTGCAACACTGCGGACGCTCCTTCTGATATCGTTTCAGTTCGGAGTGGCTTTGATCCGAGTCGAAGTCGGTTTGTGAGCACTGCCGGTCGAGAGAGCTCATGCATAAAGTACGGTTCGTTCGTTCGTTCGTTTTGATCCTCGCGATTTTCGCGTTGTGCAGTGGTCGGAGCTACGCGGAGACGCCGGCCCCCATTGATGTCGTGGCTTTCCCTGACGTCAGCACACGCTGTGTTGGCGACGGCGACTGCACATGTGGTTCGCGCTGCGTCGAGAATTTTTGCATCGCGGGCTCTGTCCCGGACAACTGCCAGCAGGATTCGGACTGCATTGCGTGCACCGGGCGGGTCTGCGCACGGGGGCGCTGTTTGCGACCGACCGCGAACCCAACTTGCGCTGGTCAGGTCTGCACAGGATGCGAGGTGTGCGTCGATCGTGTCGGCTGCACGGCACCAGCGGAGCTCACCTGCGCAAACCCGGCGCAGTGTGGCCCCGGAGCAACCTGCACGGGCGATCCTGGTCGCTGTGTGCGTCGCTTTCCGGAAGCCTCCTGCGTCAACGACTCGAACTGCGTCCCCTGCAGCGGCTATTTGTGCGAGAGAAATCACTGCTATGCGCAGCAAGCGGGTCTGTGTCAAACGAATGCCAATTGCGGTGCATGCGCCGTTTGCTTGCCGCGGGTAGGATGTCAAAACGCTCTTTCCGTGGCGTGCTCAATCGATAGTGATTGTGGTGACGGACTTCGTTGCGACCCAGGAGCCCAGACATGTCGAGGGCCTCGTCCAGGGGATGCCTGCATGCGCTCCGCTGAGTGTATCGGATGCAACGCGGGGCTGATGTGTATCGGTGGCGTGTGTGCGCTCGAACCAGTGGATGCAGGGCTTTTGGACGCAGGGAGTTTCCAGATGGACGGCTGGGACTCAGGCGTTGTCAATCCGGATGGAGGGCTCCCCCGAGTTGGCTTAGGGTGTAATTGCCGCCCCGGTGGCCGCAGTCCCAGCTCGGCATCGGTCCTTTTGACGGGGCTTGGTGGCGTGTTGCTTGTTTTGGTGAGTCGGCGGCGCCACGCGCGCTAAGCTTGCTGCGCAATGAAGGCACTTGATCCCACCATGAGGTCTTCGCTCAACGACTTTGTGACGCAGTGGTTCACCGAGGCGAGTGGGGCAAGTCGCTGGTTTTACAACCCCAAGGCCCCCTTTCGTTTTGAGTCCAACTGGAGCGCATCCCACGTGCTTGAGTTGCTGAAAAAATTGCTTGTCCCTGCAAGCGAAATGATCCTTGCGTCGGATACGGAGGGCTGGCTGACTAGCAGCGATTTGTCAGAGATTTCGCCGCTTATCCGTGAGCACCATTGGCGGGACGAGTTGTATGTTTTTCAGGCACCCTACGAGTGGCTCGTGGCGATGACACCCAAAGGCGTCTTGCTTCACGGCAGGGCAACGAAGTTCGTGCTGAGTGACGACGGCGCCATCGCCGAAACAACTCCAGAACATTTGTTTCGCTTTCAGTACCGCTCGCCTTCGGACTCTCAGTCCGATGATCGATATCTGGCAGATCGAGAGTGCGCATGGGCGTTTGTCGTGCTCGCCGACAACGTTGCGGAGGCTTTGGCCTGGGGTGAGATGGTAGCGGACCAGTTTGTGAAGCATCTGTACACAAAAGCTGGCGTCGCAAAACGCACAGCCTGGCGTCAAGACGGCTTTGCATTTGGCATTGCGGACAGCCATTTGCCAGGCATTTCAAGAGAGTGGTACGCAAAGCTCGAGCGTGTGAAGCACGGCGAGCTGCCAGACTTTACAACGTGGGCGTAGCTGCGCTCACCCCAGCGTCGGCTTCTCGCTGCGAGCTCAGCCCTCACCTTCGCAGCCCTCGTGTTAGTGTGCCGCTAAGATCTGCGCAATGGAGCTGAAGCTCGCTGGCTTCTGCGACTCATAGTGAATCGCGCCACCGTTGGCCACGATGTACGAGTCGCTGTATCGACCGTCTTGAGACTGGATGCGGACGAGATAATCGCCGTCACCAAACGCCCAGTGACGACCATCTTTGTAGAAGTGATCAATCTTGGCGCCGCGACGGGTGCGGACGTGCCAGTAGTCGCTCTCAAGCGTCCACGATGTGTCCAAGACCGTCTGAATCACTTGCCACAAATTGCCCGACGGAAGCTGGCCTTGGTCAGAGTAGAGACCCGCGTCGTTGGGGAGTCCGAAGACCATATAGTTTTGAAATCTTCGGGCTGCGTGTGCCAAATCAGTGTCGCGACCTGGGTCGTGGTGCAGAGTGCAGATCACGTTGCGAATGAGCCCAAAGCCCTTGTTGTCGCCGCCCACGTCGTAGCTCTCACGAAAGAGCATCTCGCCAAGCTGGTCAGCGCCGGCCGAAAAGCCAACCGTCAGCTTGCCGCGTTTTTGGCGCTCGTGCAGCAGTCTTCCGAACTTGCCCCACTCGCCGTCGGCGAAGCGGAGGCCGAGCTCTTTGTAGCGCTTCAGACCCGTCACTGAGTGACCGCCACCAAGGATGACCACTTCGCTGCTCTCGATGTCGTGCCAGAGTTTTTCGACATCGTCGCGGCGCAATCCGCTGCGCCAATAGAAGGGATGATACTCAAGTCCGTACTTTTTAAAAAAATCGAAGTACCAACGAAAGGTCCCCCATGAAAACTCTTGGCGCTCGGTCTCAGAGCCGTTTTGGACCGTCTCTGACATGGGCAAAAAGAGGATACGTTTGTTGTCTGTGCCTTCGAGAGCACGTTGCACAATCAGGTCGTTGTGGATGCGATCGCCGCGATTGTGTGAACTATAGATGAGTGCTGTTCCGCGCATGATTTGAATGCGCGGATTGCAGGAAATTTACTGCTTTTCGTCAAGCACCAACTGCAGCACCGAGCGCTTAATCAACGCCCTTGCGCAGGTGCGAGAGTTATGTCCCCGCGATGGTCATCTCTGCCACGCGAAAACTTGGCGTGACAACGGACGACTTAAAATCCACATCGCTGCCCAAAAGATCGATGCTCTTCAAGAGTTGATCGAACGGAAGCGAGATGGTCACCTCGCTTACCGCGTGGACAAACTCGCCGTTTTCGATCCAAAAGCCCGAAGCTCCTCGCGAAAAATCTCCGGTCACAGCGTTGAAGCCAAATCCCATCATGTGCGTGACGTACAGCCCGCGATGGGTCTTGCGAATGATCTCTTCCGCTGACGTGCTTCCTGCTTGAACGATGAAGTTGCTCGTGCCGGCGCCACTCCCGGTCATCCCGGCCGCGCTCCCCGTGCTCTTGCTCTTCAGCTTGCGCGCGCTGTAGGTGTCGAGCAAATAGGTCTTTAACACACCCTGATCAACGACGACGTTTTTGCGCGACACAAGCCCGTCTCCGTCGAACGGTCGGGACCCCGGCCCGCCCACAATCAGCGGGTCATCTACGATCGAGAGCAGCGGGCTCGCCACGAGGCTCTCAAGCCGGTCAAGCAGATAGCTCGAGCGTCGATAGATTGAGTCGCCGACGATACAGCCTGCAAAATTGCCGATGATCGAGCGCGCTGCATCTCTTTCAAAAATAACGGGATACGCCCCGGTGGGGATTTTTTTGGCTCCCAGCAATCGAAGCGTCCGGCGTGCTGCCTCTCGACCAACGGCCTGATCGTCTTCGAGCTTCGACAGCGCGCGATTGGCGGTCCAGTAGCCCGACGTTCTGTTTTTGCCGTCCGCGTCTGCCGCCACGGGAGAGACGCTTAGCGATGCGTAAGATCCCGCATATCCGCCGCGAAATCCGCCGGACGTTGCGAGCGCAAACGAGCCCGACGCCCGGCCAAACGAAGCTCCCTCGCTGTTGGTAATTCGCGGGTCAAACTGTCTCGCGGCGTCCTCTGCACGCTTGCAGCGCTCAATGGCCACGTCCGCGCCAACGGTGTCGCACTCAGGATCGTGCAGCCCGAGCTCCGCAAACTCTTTCGCAAGGTCTGCGCTATCGGGGAGCCCAGCGAATGGATCTTCTTGCGAGAGCTCACAGAGCTCAATCGCGTCATGGACGACGCGCGCGATGCCTTCGGCGGTCAAGTCGCTGGTGCTCGCGGTGGCCGATCGCTTGTCTTTTGAGGCACGAACCGAGAGCGATCGGGTCTGAGCCTCCTCAACCAGCTCGGTCTCGCCCAGGCGAACGCGCACCGAGAGGTCTTTGCCTGCGCGGGCAACAACTTTCGCCTCGCTCGCGCCTGCTTTCGTCAAACGAGTGAGTACATCTTCAGCGAGAGTGAGAAGCGATCCAACGTGATTGTCTGCCATGGTAATATCTATTTTGCGTGTAATTTATCGGTAAAAATCAGTATGCGCTGCGGCTACGAGCTAGCGCTTTGACCCCGTGTCGGTGCCGCCCACGGTCATCCCCGAGATCTTGATGGTGGGGCATCCCACGCCAACGGGGACACTCTGACCGTCCTTGCCGCAGGTCCAAATGCCGTCTGAGATTTCAAGATCGTTGCCGAGCATGGTGACTTTGCCGAGCGCGTCGGGTCCGTTGCCAATAAGGTTTACGTCTTTGAGCGGAGCGGTGATTTTGCCGTCTTCGATCAGGTAAGCTTCCGTGAGGCCGAAGACAAAGTCGCCCGATGCGATGTCGACCTGGCCGCCTCCAAAGCGTCGCGCAAAGATACCGTGCTTCACTGATCGGACCATCTCTTCAGGATCATGCGGCCCAGCGAGCAACAGCGTGTTGGTCATCCGCGGCATTGGAACACTTCGAAAACTCTCGCGTCTCCCGTTGCCTGTCGTCTCGACCTTGAAGTGCTTCGCGCTCTGCGTGTCGTGCATATATCCTTGTAAAATTCCATGCTCGATGAGCGTAGACTTGCGCGGTAGGTTGCCCTCGTCGTCAATATTAATGGCCCCGCGGCCAAACGGAATGTCTGCGTCGTCTACGATGGTGCACAGCTCGCTCGCGACGGACTTGCCGACGCGCCCACTGTAGTTGCTCACGCCCTTTCGGTTAAAATCTGCTTCGAGTCCGTGACCCACTGCTTCGTGAAGCAAGACCCCACTGTCGCCGGGGGCCAGCACGACATCCATCTCTCCAGCGGGCGCTTCGCGTGCGTCGAGCATCGCGATGGCCAGCCGTACTGCTTCCCGCGCGTGGTCATCGGTGCTCTTGCCGGGGCGAGCGAAGTACTCCATCCCCACACGACCGCCGCCGCCAGAGCTACCTGCTTGGCGTTTTCCAGCACTTTCGGCGATCACGCGAATCCCGAACCTGAGCATCGGCTGGATGTCTCGCACGTAGACGCCTTCGCTGTTCGCGATCACAATCTCGCGGTACGACTCAGACAGAGACGCCTCAACACGTGTGATCCGTGCGTCCGTCGCCCGGGCCGTTTTGTCCGCGGACAAAAGGAGGTCTCTTTTGTCAAAGCCGCTAATGAGAACGGACGAGGTCGCGATGTCGTAGCGGTGTGGAAGTGTACGTGAGGCTACTCCCACCGTCGCGACGTCTCCGCCCCGAGCGATCTGAGCCGCAGTTTCGGCCGCACGCTTCAGGGAGTCCCACTCAAGATCTTCAGAGTAGGCAAAGCCAGCGGCGTCGCCTTTTCTTACGCGAATTCCGACTCCGACTGAGACGCCCCTTGAGGCGCTTTTGATAATCCCTTCGTCAAGTACCAGCGAGCTTCCAATGGCAAACTCGGCATAAAGGTCTGCAGAATCGCCTCCATTGTGCAGGGCGACCTCAAGAAGCTTTCGGCACCGCTCACGGTCTAGCTCAAACGGAGCCCCGGCAGAGAACGGCGCGCGTAGCGAAATGGTTGAAGTGGTTTGGCTTTCAGGATTCACGGCGCAATATTACGGCAAGCTGAAACAAGCTGTAGACTAAAACAACGATCTTGGTAGAGTTCTGCCCTATGCACGATCAAGACAAAGCGATGCTCAAATCACTGGTTGCCGTTGCCTGGGCGGACGGCCGTTTTGCCGATGAAGAACGCGAGATGCTCGACGCGCTTCTGAACGGGTTCGACGCCAACGAGGCTGAGGCCACTGAGATGCGAAAGTTTGCGGAGACACCGCGACTTCTGACTGATATTCCCCTGACGGATTTGTCCTCGGACGACCGTCGACTGCTGCTCAATCACGCAGTCGTGTTGACGTACATCGATGGCGAGCAGAGCGACGCCGAACGCGCAATGATCGACACACTTGTGAAGCAACTCGGGATCTGGGCTGATGAAGCCGACGAGATCATTACGTCTGCAAGCAAACGCGCACAGCGTCTTTTGCAGTACCGCTAAACGGTCTTAAAAGCCGAGCGCAACTGCACCGCCGCCCATCAGGGACTGACCGCCGTCGCACACAAGCACGGCACCGGTGATGTACCTACCTGCGGGCGATGCTACAAAGAGACACAAATCTGCGATGTCGTCTTTGCTTCCAAAATGCCTAAGCGGAACCATATCAAGAACCTTCTGGCGGGTCTCTTCGCTCGGCGCCAATCGTCGCATCCCTTCAGTCTCATCAATGGGTCCGGGAGCGATCGAGTTAAGGCGCACGCCCAGAGGACCCCACTCCATTGCCAGTGTGCGTGTGATCATATCCACGCCCGCTTTTGCGGCACACACGTGGGCCTGCAATGGGTAGGGAATGTACGCTTGTGGTGCTGAAATGTTCAGGATCACTGCGCCGGGCTTGCGCAAATGCTCAAAGGCGCTGCGCGCGGCGTGAAAGGTCCCGAGCACATCGATGTCTAAGACCGACTTGAATCCGTTGGGGCTCATCGCCGCTGCGGGAGCAGGAAAATTGCCTGCAGCTCCGCAGACCAGAATATCGATCTCGCCGCGCGCCTGGTGCACTTCGGCCATCACAGCTTCCATCGCTTTGTAGTCGCGAACGTCTGCGGGGTGCGCGCTTGCGGATCCACCCTTTGCAACGATGCCAGCACATGCGTTGTCGAGCTTCTCTTTTGTGCGTCCAATCAGAGCGACATGAGCACCGTGCTCGGCGAAGCGCTCGGCGATGCGGAGGTTGATCCCGCTGCCGCCGCCCGTGACGACGATGGTTTTGTTCTTGAAGAGATTGGCTTGAAAAATTTCGGTCATTTAGTTGGCTTACGGTGTTGGAGGTTAGAAGGTTCCGCTGGCACCTAACAGCAAGACGGAGCTGTTGTTTGGCTGAGGGAGCAGCGCAATGAGCGGAGCGACCTGCGAGGGCAAGAACTCTCCGCGATAATAACGGACCGTGGCTCGCTGCGCGGGTGTTGGCGGCACGATAGCCCACCCCGCGACGACGGCGGCGGCGATCCCACCCATGGCCTGCGCGATGTCGCGGTTCTGCGAGACAAACGCGCCTGCGACGCCACCTGCGGTAGCGACAGTGACTGCTCCCAAGAGGATCATCAACAACGGCGAGACAGAGGCTCCGTAGGCTCGCAATAACCCCTCGATTGCGAGCAGGTCCCCCTCTTGCACTTGTTGATGTTCGAGAATGTTCGTACAAGCCGTTCGCATGGGATCCCCAGCTGAGATCATCCCTCGACCAAGCGGAACACCAATGGCTCCAAGCACCAAGCCCGGACCAAACGAGTTGATAAAGAAAGTGTCCACCATGCGCTGTGCGGGGGGCGTTGTGAAACCCACAACGGACAGTGAAATCCCAGCGATAGCGAGCGCAGGGGTTGTGACGACTCCAAGAATATCTAACGAGCGTGCGGCACGACATGCGCTTCGGACCGCACGAATTCGCTGAGCCTGTTCTGCGTCAGAGGAGCTCGTCGCTTCGACTGGCGTTGTCGCAGCGGTCGTGGGTAGGGTTGCCTGATTGGCGGTTGTTGCAGCGGTAGGCACAACAGCGGTAGGACTGCTCGAAACAGGCGTTATTTCGGCGGCAGGCGTTGTTTGAGCGTACGCCGACTTCATCGCACCTAGGGAGAGCGCTGAAGTGAGAAGAGCCGCTTGAATTCGAGAGTTTGAACGGGTCCGTACAGAGTCACTGTAGGTAACGCACTTCAACGGTTTTGTGCACTCGATTGTTTCTCCGTGCGCGAATCTGCTTTCGACTCGCAAAGAATTCGGTACGCTCTGCGATTACAAACACAACATGACAACATCTCATCTGACTCCTTGTTCGTCCTGCGGCCGCCATGTGCGCTCTCAAGATAGCTCGTGCCCATTTTGCGGCGCTTCGATCGCTCCGACGGCGGCCCCCGCGCTCCCAACAACACGACTGTCGCGAGCAGGATTGGTTGCTTTCGGGATCGCAGTGGCCGCTAGTCAGGCAAGCTGTGCGGGCAGCGCAAACAATGGTGCGACCGTGACTCAAGGCGGCAATACGCTCACCAGCGGGGGCGAGGGAGCGAGCACGGGAACGGGCGTGAACGCAGACGCAGGCTCCGTTGTCAGCACGGATGATCCGAACCAAGGTGACGCTGCGACCGATGCGACCGATGCAACCGCCGACGTCGCCCAGGACACTCCCAACGTGGTCCCGATGTATGGTGCCCCCGTGGCACGGTATGGCGCGCCGGCCATTCAAGATTGGGAAGCTTAAGCTTTTGTGAGCGAAACTCCCGACGAATACGAACAAAAATACATGAGCGGCGGAGAGGCCGTTGTTCGTGAGCGACGGGGGATTCCACGTTGGATGCATGCGCTGTTTGGTGGGCTGATAGGTTTTGAAGTGCTTGTGGGCTTGGTGATCATGCTCGCGGGGTCGCCTGCGGGATGGGTCAACTTGTTGATGGGGATCCCGCTCGCGATGATCTGGATGCTCTTTTTGTACCTCCGAGTCACGCTGACCAACGATGCCCTCCACGTGCAGTATGGAATCATGGGGCCCACGATCCAACTTTCGCAAATCCAGTCGGTCACAAAAATCACCTACGATTGGAAGAAATTTGGCGGCTGGGGCATCCGGTACATCAAGGGGATCACGGCCTACTCGACCCCTGGTGGAAACAACGAAGCCCTGATGGTTGAATGGATCGACGAGAAGGGTAAGGCGAAAAAGACCGTTGTCACCACCGACAAAGCGGCGGAGTTTGTCGAGCAAATTCAGAAGCGGATCGCCAGTGGTGCGGGAGGTGCGCAGACGGACGGATCCAGCGGTGTTCGCGTCGCGGGTGTTGAGCCGACGGAGTCGTCGATGAGTGACAGCGATGGGGTTGAAATGACTGAGTCCGTGCTCGCGTCTAGCGCAAAAAAGCAGCGCGAATAGCACCTTAGGGTTGCGGTTGCTTTAGGCTGGTTGCGCTTACATTGGCCCACAGGATGAGCTGCGCATGGGGACGCGAAAACAGTTTCGACCCCACCGGTCCCGAATGTTACGATCACGTGACGCTTATGAAACTCACGTATTTGTCATTTTTGTGTTTCACGACTGCCATGGGCTGCACGGACGCCATGATGATCGGAATGGACTCTGCGATCGACGGAACGGCCACGCGAGACACTGGAATTTTGCCTGATATTCCTCAGGGATTCGAAGACATCGTGGTGGCGGTGGATGTGCCGGACTTCGACGTTCCGTCGCCGGATGTACCCACTGTGGATGCCGCCGCGCCGGGCCCCGACGTGCGCTTTCGCGGCGACGCTGAGCGACTGCTGCTTCCACGATGCGAGAGCACTGAGCCCGGCGGTCCGGACAACTTGACCCCCGTCGCGTCCACGTTGATGGGCACCGTTCTCCCTGTCGGGATGCGCGTTTCGTTTGCGAATCCTCTAAAAAATCCCTCGGAAGAGCAGTACGAGATTGAGTATCGCATGCGCGGGTTTGACCGCTACCGTCGCGGGATGGGCGAGTCGCGGATGGTGCGTCGAGACCTCGGAGGTCCCGCGAGTGCCCCGATGACGCGAGGTAGCTTCAGCTACTTTGTTCACGTCAGCGACTTTCAGCTCACAGACGACGAGTCGCCCACACGACTTGCGGCCACCGACAACCCACTGATCGGCGCCGGAAATCGCCCGCAAGAGGCATATATTCCACGTGTTATGTCCGCAATGAATCGAACGCTGGGCAATATCGAGCGACGTGGAATGCGGCCCTTTGATTACGGCATTTTCGCTGGCGATTGTGCGGATTCAGCGCAGCTCAACGAGCTGCAGTGGTTTATCGAGGCGATGGATGGGCAGCCGAATTTGCACTTCGATTCGGGTGCGGATGATGATCCGGTTCCGGGACCCAACAATGATCCGAAGGACCCCTTCAATCCCGTTAGGTTTCCCGCGCCATGGCTCTATGTGCCGGGCAATCATGACGTGACCATCACGGGTTTGACTGTGCCGGACATGGCGAATATGGCCACTGCGCAGGGCAACAACTCTGTTGGCGGGACGCGCGACTACGCCCAATACTACGCGCCCGTTGTGCGAGGACGGGTGATTCCGGACGCGAACCGTCGTCCGATAGAGCGGGTGGATATCGTTCGTGAGTTGTTTTCTCACTCTGCCGGTGGCGAGGGGCCATCGGGACACGGATACCCCATGAACCCAGATTTGCGCTACGGAGCCAACTACACCCGTGACTTGGTTCCGGGGGTTTTGCGCATGCTCGCGTTTGACACCAGCGATCCTACGGGTGGCTCCAAGGGGTTGATCATGCAAAACGTGGTCGACAATTTTTTGCGTCCCGAGCTTGAGCGCGGTCAGCGCGACGGGGTCTTGATGGTGATCACGTCACACCATCCACTAGACTCAATCGATCGACAAAACGGTGAAATTGGACTGCCCGTTGCAGGTGCCGTCGCGGCGGACGACATTCAAAACTTGGTGCTCCAATATCCCAACATGATCCTCTGGCTCGTAGGGCACCAACACGTCGTGCGTGTGCGGGCGATCCGCGGACCCAACGCAGCTCGTCCTGGATTTTGGGAGGTTCAGTCAGGCTCGATCGCAGATTGGCCGTCGCAGTCACGCATTGTTGAGATCGTAGCCAACGACAATAACTCGTTGTCCATCTTTGGTACGATGGTCGACTACGACACTGAGGACTGTATGGAGCGTCGATTTAGACGGCTCGCACTCACCGATTTTATGTCAGGTTGGGCCGGTGATCACACGGGCACACTGATGGATCGCAATGTTGAGCTCATCATTCCCACGCCTGCTGGCGCGATGACGGCCGTCGCTAACGCGCTTCGCACCTCCCCTCGTCGAGTCGAGAGCGAGACCACCCTCCGCTCTATGTAGCAGACGAGATTGGCCTGCCTATTTAGTACTGATACGGGACGTACGTTGCGCGGGGCTTAGTCACAAACTCTCGGACTGAGGGTCGCGTCCATACGTACTCAGCCCAGTCACGCACTTTGGTCGGGACCTCTTCGCTGTTCAGGATGAGCCGCTGCAGCATAAACGCAAGATCGGCGTCACAGACTGAGAACTCACTAAACAAATATCGCGAAGGACTTGTGATGACATCGTCTGCGACCGCCAGCAGTTTGCTCATTGCGCTAACTCCTGCTGCGCTCAGCGGAGTCGTGGCGCGCTCATAAAACATCGTTGTGGTTGCGCGCTCTTCACGAATGGGCATCAGATCGCTGCGAATCCAGCTCATGAGCTGACGCGCGCGGGCGCGGTGCTGGGTGTCTGTCGGCATCATGCGCGAAGTGTGTGCAAACGCGTCATCGAGGTACTCAACAATGGCGCTCGACTCCGCGACCGTAAAATCACCATTCTGCAGGGAGGGGACCCGCCCAGTGACGCTCGTGGTTCTGAACTCTCCGTCTTTTTGCTGGGCTTTGTGCAGCGCGACGGGGACGTACTCAAACACGAGATCTTTCTCCCGAAGCGCGACGTAGACGCTAAACACGTACGGAGAGATGTAAAAACTATCGCCGAATAGGCGAATGGATGGCTCGATTGTCATGCGCACAAACTGTAGCGCAAAACACTTGAGTCATTGTCAATTAGCCCAGCGATGTGGCAACTTTGTTGGATGAAATCTGGCCTTCGGACCTCTACCTTGTCCCTTGCGATGCTCGTGGCGTTAATGGGCTGCTCGTCACCAACTCCGCCCACCGATGCCAGCGACGGCGGAATGGACGCTACGGTTGTCCCGACCGACGGCTGCGTTGGCGAGATGTGTGCGCGACCCTCGCGACTTGCACCAGGACCCTACGGGACAAACCCACGCGACCTCGCAGGACCCTTCGTCGTTCCGACCTCTACGGGTCCATGGGACTTCGGCACGGAGTTCACCGGCACCGATCACTACGTATTTCTGGTCTACACACCAGGGACTTTTCGCTACCCAAGTGGTGATCTTTCGCAGGGCCTCTTTGACGGACCCGTCGACGCGATGCTTGAAAAATCGCCGAGAAACGTCCACTATTTCTTTCTCTGGCAGCGCAACGAGATGGGCTTCAACACGTTTCGTACGCAGACCGAGCAGACCCTCGCCGGGCTCCCCGAGGCGGACCGCGCGCACTGGCAGTCGCGCGTACATTTTGTCACGCAGCAGTCGAGCGCGATCACTGGCTGGGTCGGAGATTTGGTTCGCGCGCGCACACGTTCAACGTTGATGTCTAAACGCTACGATCCGTACCAGTGGGCGATCGATCGCAACCAGCGCGTGCGTGAGGTGGGGCAGCTCGGTCGCTTGACCAATGGCGGACTCGACGCGGACTTGACCTATTTGGCGCATGAGCCGCAGTACTACGAGTTTGAAGCGGCGCGCGAGACGCGGCTCGCAGCGGAGCGGGCGACGGTGATTCCGCTCATCACTAACCAAGAGATTAACACTTGGGAGGGCTCTCGCGACTGGCGTGATGCCGTGGTGTACATGGACGGTCAGCTGCCTGACCCAGCGTCGATGGCGATGTTTGATACGCTTGAGGTCGATCTCGCGATGACGTGTCGCAATGGTCGCGACGGTGACTGCGGCGCCTGGGATTACGTCGCTGACTTACGGCTGTGCGAAGATGTGCCTCCGCCGAATCCGGACGCCGGAGTCGAAGCTGGGGTCACGGCAGACGCCTCGGGTAGCGATGCGGCTGGCGATGCCGACAATGCAGATGTGGTGAGCACCGACGCGAGCATGAGCGCAGATGTCGGAGACACCGGACCTGTTGAAGAGCGGTTTCGCGCACGGCGTCCCGGCTGCAATCGCGAGGTTGCTCGATGGATCACTTCGTATTGGCGCGAGGGCCGTTGGGTGACGGACATCTCACAGATGCTCCCGCTGTTGCAGCGGGGAGGACGCCACACATTTCGCTGGGAGAGCAAGCAGCAGTTTGATCCCCGCGAGGTCCCTTACGTGCTCACAATGTCGCTGCGCTTTTCGAACCGCGCCCGTGGCATGCGACCAAACGAAGTGCGCACACTTTGGGCTCAGGGCGAGGGCCACCCCTTCAACTCGGACTGGACCGCAAACCACCCAGCACAAAGATTTACGGTTCCCGCAGGAACGCGAAAAGTCGAGCTCTACACAGTCATCAGCGGGCATGGATCTTCTACGGGTCAATGTGCAGAGTTCTGCAACCACCAGCACAGCTTCGCGCTCAACGGCGGTATGCCCACAGTGGTCCAGTATCGCGAAGCACAAACGATCGACGGCTGCGCAAATCGCGTCAACGAGGGCGTGGTCCCCAACCAACACGGGACCTGGTACTTTGGTCGCGGCGGATGGTGTCCAGGCAGCGAGGTTCGCCCCAACGTGATTGATCTCACGCCTCAGTTGATGATGGGCCAAGAGAACGTTCTTACCTACACCACGCGTGTGAATAACCAACCCCTTGTCGCCGGCCGTG
>JANNCG010000920.1:0-17140 GCA_031386385.1 Myxococcales bacterium | reverse complement strand
CAGCGCTGGCGTCCGCAGCGGTCGCTATCGGTTTTGCTGCCACAACAATCGTAGCGGAATCGGTCGCAACAACTGCCCCCACGCTCATCGCGCTCGCGCTACTCGCACTACTACTCTCGCTCGCGCTGCTTGAACTGCTTGCGCTACTCGCACTGCTGCTCTCGCTCTCTTCGTCATCATCGACCGACGAAGTTGTAGAGGTCGTTGCCGACGTACCGGTGCTCTTGGTGGCACTCTGCGAATCTGCGAACTCTCGCTTTGAACGGCGGTTCTTACCACGATGCTTGGCCACTGGGCGCTCCTGAGAAGGGGACTGTGCTGGGGGAGTAATGAAGGGACTTGAGAGCCTTGCAACGGCTCGAACTTGTTCCGGTCGGTCCACAGTCTGAACCGCATTTGCGGGCGGGAGCATAGCAGCCTGCGTGGAGGCTGGAAGGGGTTCGTTAGAGTTCAGGTCAACTTCTACGCGCAAGGCTTGCGGGCGTTCCATTTTTGCAACGTCTGCGGGCGCAACTACGGGAGTGACGGTAGGCTTCTCATCGCCGAGAATTCCGGCTTCGTCTCCGGTCTCATCATCGACGGGCTGCGAGGATGTCACCTCCGTCGAGAATCCCACGAGGGTCTCGCGTCCGCGCGTAGCGGCTTCGCCGTGGTTTGCCTGGAGCTCTTGAGGTTCGGGCGTGGCGACAATGAGTCCCTCAAAAAACAGCTTTGTGAGCGTGGCTACAGCTTCGAGGTCGTCAAGCCCACTCTCGTCTACGACCTGAAGAAGTGTCCGCCTGCCATCAAAAGCGCGCAAGATCGGATTGATCTCATCAGGGATCTCACCAATGCGCACCAACACCTCAGTGATATCGACTTGGTAGATCGAGTCCATGGGAGGCAGTTGCTCGCGCATTCGCTGCCACTCATCGATTCGTCGCATGCCCTCCATGAGCAAGCCTTGCGTCGAGATGTCGATCACGTCATCGGCAGTGCTGGGGCCAAAACGGATCTCAAAACTTCCTTCAGTCCACAACAGCATCCGATAGACCGCACGAGCTCCGGACAGCTTGCCCGCTCGGGCATCAACCACACGACCGTCACGAAAAAACGCAACGCCCTTGCCCGCTGGCGTATCAAGCTCAAGCACTCCACTTTTTCGACCCAGGTCGATGGTTGACAAAAGGTCGATCAAACCCATTTCGGACAGCAGCCCCGTGAAGCTCGCCCGAGAGGTCCGACCCTCCATCCCTTCGCGCTGTTTTTTTGCCAGAACGAGCTGGATCCGCGTCAGAATTTCACGCAAATAGATAGGTTTGGTGAGAAAATCTTCAACGCCGAGCTCAAGGCCCCGAATTTTGTCCTCAATCGATGAACTTGAGGTCAAAAAGATAAACGGGATTGAATACCAGACGGGATCGTCTTTCAGCCGCCGGCACAACTGGTAGCCGTCCATCAGCGGAGGATAGTCGCCAACGGGTTTGGGCTCTGCCAGCCGTGTGTCAGAAATCACCAAATCCGGCGTCGCGACATCAATCGCAGCAAGCGCTTCGGTTGCAGAAATAACCAGCGTAACGCTATATCCAGCGTTTCGAAGGGACACCTCAAGCACCCGCGCGCTCTTCGGATCAGCGTCAACAAGAAGAACGGTCTGCCGTGCCAAAGTTTGCCTCGTGAGAGATTCGAACCTTACCACTAGCGCGATGAAACGTTGATTTTTTTGCGCAAAAAAACTGTTTTCAACCAGTCTCGAAAACGCTAGCGTTCGCTCTGTCAATTGCCCATGAGAATCTCATCCATCCTGCTCACAGTGGTCGCTTCCCTCGCTCTCAGCAGCGCTGGTTGCAAAGACAAGAAGCTCTCTTTCGAGAGCGTTAACCCAAGCTCGGGGAGAATGGGTGGCAACGAAGAGGTCCGCATTCGCGGCAGCGGTTTTGCGCTGCTTGGCAACCTTCAAGACGTCAGAATCGGTGGAAAACCTGCGACGAACGTCGGAGTTCAGGGTGACGACACCATCGTGCTCAGCTCGCCCGAAGGCCGTGACGAAGACGCAGACCACGCGGTGGACATCACGATGCTCACCTCGGATGGACGCGCGATCGTGATCAAGAATGCGTTCACGTTTCACGCTGCCGCTGGCGCTGGCGGGGCGAGCGGCCCCAACGAAGACCTTCGTCGACGACTGTAAATTCGCTCGCAGTTGTTAGTGTGGATATCCCAGCACGTAGACGATGAAGATGGAGTTGGGTGCCATTCCGGTGCGGGTGCCTTGCGCGATTCCCACGCCAACTCCGGCGATGTCGGGCTGAAACAGCGGCTCAAGCCCTGACGCATCTTCAAGATTGGTGACGACAGTCGCCAAGACTTCAATTCGCCTAAACATTAAGCCTACGCGCGACAGATCGTTGTTCACCTGCTGAACAACCTGCGCTTGCGTTGGATTCGTTCGTGCGAAAAATGCAGCCGCCCCGCGGGCTGCCGCCTCCATCAACTGGGGCCGGGCCTGCACGGGATTCACAGAGCGTCGTTGCCGCGTTTGGTTCACCCGATCGATGAGTCGCTGCGGTGCCGTGTTGGTATCGACCGCCGCCGCGACTTCGATAAAATCCTCTGTCACGACAAACCCACTCACAGGTCCGGTGCTCGCGACGACGCCGACACCCACGTGGGTCACGCGTTCGCTCTCGATGTTTGCGCGGTGCCCAGGAGAGTCCATTAGATTGGTGTGGATTTCGTCGGACGAGACGCCCGACGCGATGTTCTCGAGGACGACGCCTGATTGGATTCCCGCTGCGCGAACGCGGTCCCCGGGCGTGCGTGACATGGGTCCGTTGTGAGCAAAAAATCGATGCTCTGCCATGTCCTGGCTGTGCGCCCGAGCGACATCACTCAAATTGCCCATGAGCTGCAGCGCTGGACGTCCACGAGCTATGCGGGCTTGATTGATTCGCTGCACCAGTCGCTCGGTCACTTGTGCCGGCGTCTCGCTCACGGTCTGCGCAACTTCGTCCCTGGCCTGGGGCGGTTCGACATCCACGTAGACCGGAAAATTGGCGACGACCGCAACGCCGGTTGGTCCTTGAGCTAGGACCTCAAGCTGCCAGATACCTGGGGTTTCCGCGCGAAACTGACCGAGAAATGAGGGGCCTTCGCCGAGCGCAAATCGGTCGCCGCGGCCCGCAGGGTTCGTCAGCGCAAGCTCGGGATTTCTCAGACCTTCGGTCAGCTCACCCCGAAGCTGGACCCGCGAGCCCGTGGGAGCGCGCCGTGGAACTTCTGACGCAAATGTCACCGAACGCCGCCCGAGCAACACCGCGACGATAGACAGGTCACCGGCCTGGACTTTCGCGATCCCGATCCGATTGAATCCGTTGCCTCCAACAACCCGTGTGATGTCCTCGCTGAGCTCCGCCGGCGTAACCTCTCCACCGGACTTCTGCAGCACGGTGAGCAACGGAACTGGATCAAGAATCCCGGCGCTCCAAGTGATGGACTGCAACGCCCGCGAGCTCGGCTGGCGATGTTGCGCATCAGCCGCAATCCGCTGCGCCACCGCCGTGGCCGCGAGCACCAATCCTCGATCGGCAAGAAGCGTCAGTTGCTGACCATTTGCAGCGGCGATCGCGCTGGTGAAATACGGAGCCATGGTTGCGTCGGGAGTATAGTCAGCGCTTGCCGACGCACGGTATCCCGGGCCGCCAGCCAAGATGCTGCGACCGTTGACTGTGCCCCGACCGCTGGAGCCTCCGCCGCTCGGACAACCTGCAAAACCCACAACTGACAAGCTCGCAAGCAACCACAACGAAGAACGTTTCATATTGAATTTTCTGAGTAAATATTAAGGTTTTTCTTGCAAGCCCAGCCCACTCTTGTCGTACCTGCGATCGCAGGTCGCGCAGTGAAGCGTGTCCGGCAATTTTTCACCACACCGGCACATCCACGCAATCCGTTTTGCCGGCACCCCTGCCACCAACGTAAACGGCGGAACGTCTTTGGTCACAACAGCTCCTGCGGCGACAAACGAGCACTCGCCCACTTCGTGTCCACAAACAATCGTTGCGTTGGCTCCAATCGAGGCTCCCTTGCGCACGACGGTGTCGCGATACTCATCTTTGCGTGGAAAAGCGCTGCGCGGATTGTTCACGTTTGTGAACACTGCGCTTGGACCTACAAACACGTCATCCTCGAGCGTCACGTTATCGTAGACGCTGATGTTGTTTTGAAGACGAACGTTGTTGCCCATCACAACCCGGTTGCCGACAAACGTGTTTTGCCCAAGTGAGCAGCGCTCACCAATTCGCGCGCCGCCCATGACGTGGGAGAAGTGCCAAACTTTTGTGCCCTTGCCCAAGACGGCGCCATCGTCGACGTAGGCACTCTCGTGCACGAAGACATCTGGATACTTGCCTGCATATTTGCTTACGTGTGAATCGTTTGACATGGCAACCCTCTTACACTTCTCTCTTACACTTCTTTGACTGCTGCGCGCACTGCATCCACCACCGCTCGTACCTCGTCTTGCCGAAGCTCGCTGTGTGCAGGGATCGCCACGAGGTCAGCACAAGCTCTCTCTGCGTGCGGAAACTCGCCGCGCTTTGCTCCCAAGTGGGACAAGATCTTCTGATACGGCATGGGGATCGGATAGTACACCTCAGCCCCAACACCGCGAGATTTTAGCTTCTCGATGAGCGCATCTCGCCTGGGAAATTGCAGACTAAACTGCGCATACACATGTCGGCCATCGGGGTCATCCGTGGGCACAATCAGCTCGGGATGCGCGTTTTTGAGTCCTTCACGCAACATGGCCGCATTGGCGCGGCGACGATCGAGGCGCTCGTCTAGATGCGTCAGCTTGACGCCTAAGATTGCAGCCTGAAGTGGGTCGAGCCGATAGTTTCCGCCCAGAAGCTCGTGAACGTTTTTGGCTACGGCTCCGGTCACTCGCACTTTGCGCATCATGTCAGCGATGGCTGGATCGTTGGTGGTACACGCGCCACCGTCTCCGGCACCACCAAACACCTTCGCCGGAAAAAACGAAAAGCACGCGATCACGCCGAGCGATCCAGAGCGGACGCTATGGTGTTCACTTCCGCAGCCCTGCGCGGAGTCCTCGATGAGCTTCACGCGTCCGCGTTCTGCGCCCAACAGTTGGTCCAAGCGGGTGTAATCCGCCGCGCGGCCAAAGAGATTGACTGGCAAAATGGCTCGCGTACGAGGCGTCACCTTAGCCGCTGCGGCGGCGGGATCGAGGTTAAACGTCAACGGGTCAATATCGGCAAATACCGGCGTTGCGCCCACACGCATGATGGTACTCGCGGTCGCAAAGTAGCTCAGCGCGGTGGTGATCACTTCATCTCCGGGACCGATCCCCAGCGCTTGCAGCGCCACGACAATCGCGTCGCTTCCGTTGGCCACGCCGACCGCGTGAGAGGATCGACAGTAGGCAGCAAATGCCTTCTCAAACGTGTCGACCTCAGGGCCCAAAATATAGTGACCGCTTCGGAGAACGCGAACGGCGGCGGCTTCGATGGCATCTTGATAGGCCGCGTGTTCGCGTGCCGGATCAGCGAGAGGAATCATAGAGCCTGAGGGGATACCACAAGTTCGCAACGATTTGGCGAGCGTGGATGGGCCGAAGTGCTCGCGAATTTTTGCCCCCGACCTTAGTGCCCTGCGATGCGACGGAGAGCTCGGGCTCCGTGCTGACGGAGGAGCTGCGATGGTGCACCACCGTCGGCCCAGCGGACGTTGAGCGACAACTCGTGGTTGGCATTGAGGTGCGGCTCTAGGTGCGGTGGCGGTGGTGATGGGGGCTCCTCGGCGGCGACAGTTCGCACACCGCCGTCTGGGCCGTGCAGCACACCATCGCGAAGAACGCCCTCGACTTCATCCCTGGTTCGCGCGGCTACCCGGACGCTCGCGTTTCGCATTTCGTCGCCAAATTCACGGGCCTCTGGCGTAGTGAACACGCGCTTTGCGTGGTCGAACAGCGTCCGCCTACCGATAGGAACGAAGAAAAAGACATATAACCCAACGACAGTTGTCAGGGTCGAGCCTATCCATCGTGCGAACTTGAACATCGGTGCAGTGTGTACTCTGCGGTCTTAGCGAGCGGCAATTTTTCTGCAAACCTTCCGATCAACCGCGGCTGACCCAACCCACGGATCTGACCTCTGAGCCTAAGCGCGCCCGAGCGTCCCCAAATCTACAAGCGCGCAGGCGTCGGTCGCATCACCGAGAGCACTCGAAGCGCAGCATTCTCAGCTTCTTCAGATCCTCCGGCGTGACAACCAGGAACAACCTCAACTTGATACCCCCGCATGAGCCCGTCAGCGGCTGTTGTGAACAGCTGAAGCTCCGTCGCACAGCCGGTCATCAAGAGCTTGTCCACGGACAATCGCTGGAGCTGCTCGTGCAGATCGGTCTCAAAAAAACCTGAGTAAGTGCGATGCTTCACGATCACGTCGCCCTCGCGTGGAGCGAGCTCATCGATCGTCATCCAGCCCCTGGTACCCTCAACCGCGTGCAACGGCCAGTGCTCGAGATCTGGATCGTTTTTTTCGTGAAAATCATGGACGTAGACAACTGGGTCGCCCGCAGCGCGAGCTTGATCGATTCGCTTTGCCAGCGCGTCAACAATCTGACGCGCGCGGGGCACAAATAGTGGGTGACCCTCAGTCAAATAGTCCTGGATCATGTCTAGGACCACCACTGCTTGACGATTCGAAGACCGACGCGCCTCAAGTGCGGCAACAATCCGTGCCCGGAGCCCTGGCGGGGGCGAGACGGGCTGCACGGATCCGAGCCCGTAGACCCCAAGGGTCTCACGAAGCTCCGCAAACTCCTGAATGATTTGCGCTGACGGAACCACCGCCTCGACGACTCGAGGAGGAGTCCCGAGCAGTGCAAGCTCGAGAGCTGGATTGTCGTTTTCTGCTGCCGCCATGAGTGATCTCTACTGTACCGCTGAACTCCCGTGAAGTGATCGAAGAATTTATCGATCCCTCTCCAACGATGGATCGTGGAGAGCCATTGCAGGGTATACGATCCCAAGCAGGCATTTGGATTTGATTGTCCCCACCGAGTCGCGCGAATTCGCCGCGTTGCATTGTTGCAAGACCGCTGTCCGCACGACTGTACGGGCGGTTCGTGGATACTACGTGTTTCTCAAAAATGCTGTCATTTTGCTCGCAATATTGCTCTTCATCCCAACTTTTGCCTTCGCTCACGACACCTCTGTCGGCTTTCTTGAGGTGACCGTTGGAGCCACTGACGTGCGAGTCACCGTTAAAATCGCGGCCCAGGACGCCGGTATCCTGGTGGGAATGTCTCCGCTTCAACGCCCCTCCCGCTCCGACGTCGTCGCGCGGATGTCGCACGCCTACACCTACATCGCCCAACGGGTGATGATCACCCAGTCACAGCGTTCATGCCCCGCGCTTGGCGCTCAAATGGGCGTCATCATCGACGATCCACGACAGTCGAGCTGGTCCGTCCTTGTGACAACGGTGTACCGCTGTCGGCGGGTGATCGACGAAATCGAGCTTCGAGACGAGCTGTTCTTTGACCTCGACGACAATCATCGCGACTACGCCAAGATCACGGCGTTCGGCAGCACACGACAGAAGGTGTTTGGGGTATACGACCGCACCGAGACCGTTCACGGCAATCCGAACTCAAGTGCGGTGTTGCGGTCCTACGGACGCCTCGGGATAGAGCACATTCTCTCGGGATATGACCACCTTGCGTTTGTCTTCGCGCTGCTGCTGGTCCTCGCGGACCCTCGAGCGAGAGCTCCAAACGGCTCGCGTTTCAACACCCGCGCGGTGCTCTTCGTGGTCTCTGGATTTACCCTCGCGCATTCTGTCACTCTCGCACTCGCTGCGCTGCAGCTCATACGCGTTTCGAGCAAACTTGTAGAGTCATCGATCGCTGTCTCAATTGGCGTTGTCGCGCTTCACGACCTGGTCCAGGGCCGCGGGACCAAGCCCATCCGGGTTCGCTCACGGCCCCTGGTCGCGTTTGCTTTTGGACTCGTCCACGGTCTCGGATTTGCGGGAGCGCTCGGTGAACTTGGACTGCCCCCCCGCGCGATGATCCGCTCGCTGATTGCGTTTAACCTAGGCGTCGAGGTGGGGCAGCTCGCGGTCGCCGCTGTGATAGTTCCAGTCCTGTTGTTGCTCGCGGTGCGAGTGGTTCGGGCCCGAAAGAGCTACTCGACGTGGGTCGTTATGCCGGGCTGTACTGCGCTGGTTGCGTTGTCGCTCTATTGGTTTTTTCAAAGGGCTGTGTCGTAGTGAGCCGAACTGTTCGAGGCGCATGGTGGTGTATTTTGCTGGGTATTTGCGCCTATTTTGTCTCGTTGGTTCACCGTGTTGCCTCCGAAAGCGCTGAGACTGTGGCGCTTCAAGCGATGGCCGTGAGCCACCGCGCACAGCATGGTTTTGTTCTGGCTGCCGGTTCAGAACGCGTTGAAGTCACGAGCCTGCTATGGGTGTGGGTTTCAAGCAACGTCTCCACAGTTTTTTCGCTCTCAACGCTCTCAACGCTGTTTGCATTGTTCGCACTCGTGTTGGTGGCACACTGGAGGCGGATAAGCGACGGGGCGCCGCCGTCCTTTTTCGGGCTTGTTCCGGTCGCGCTCATCGCGCTGCAGCGCCCCTTCGCTCAACAAGTCGGTGCTGGCCTTGAGCATGGGGTGTTTGCGTTATGCACGCTTTGGCTGTGCGGCGCGTTTGCATCAGAAGAGCGGGACGCAGAAAAGACACCGCACTCAGGCTGGCTTCTGGCCTTGTGCATCGCTGTGCGAGCGGAGGCCGTCGTGTTTGTGGCTGGATTTTTTGTCGCAAAATTCATTCGGCGGGCGGCTACGGGACCGAGGCGACAAGACTACACGTGGTTGCTGGTCACGACGCTGACGATCACAGCGGTGACACTCTTTCGCCTCGCGTACTTTGCGCAGGCGATCCCTTCGTATGGGCTGTTTGCTGCAAACTTCCGCCCACACATTGGCGGCACATCACAGCGAATTGCCAGTATATTTGCAGTATTCTCGACGGCATCGTTCGGCTGGCTTCTGCTCGCTTCACCCATTGCACGGGTGCCATCATCGCGGCTCGGACCGGTGCTCTCGATGCTCTTCGCGGTCGCGCTGCCGCTCGCGTTTTCTGACTCGGTGACCGCTGCACGCGACTGGCTGGTGGGACTTATTCCGCTCGCGACACTGTTGCTCATCGATGGCCTACGGGGATTTCATCGCGTCGCGCAGAGTCTTGTCCCGAAGGCCTCACGAAAGGCGCTCGCGCTCGGCGCATCGCTTGTATTCGCCGCCGTGATGCTTGGTGCGATCCATTCAAGAAGAGCGCTGGGACTGCCCGATCAACGCGCTCGCCCACTGGATCTCACCGCGTCGCAGTGGCTGCTCGCAGATCCCAATGGGTCGCTGCGAACGGACACCATCCCAACGGATCAAGCCCGCGCACCACTGGCACTGTGGCGGCTCAGTCTCACGCAAAATAGCGCGAACGAATCAGCCAACCCCGTCTGGATCATAGCGCACACCCCACAACGGCGCCCCACTGGCTATCTACAGCTTTTGCGGACCGCAGACCCCGGCGCAGTGTTTCTATCTCGGGAGTCATTTGCAGCGCCGTTTAACGGCGACTTCGCCGGGCAGGATCAACAACAAGGACTCGCCATCGCGGTGAGCGAACCCGAGGCAGACCCAAGAACGCCGCTGCACATCGTCATCGGCATGAGTGCGACGCTAGGTCGTGCGATAGGTCAGCTCGAACTGATCGATCCATCTGCAACTTCACGACCCATTAGGCTGCTCCTGCGCGAGTCATTTCGGGACGGGTCTCTCGTGTTTCCGTCAGGGTTTCAGCCCTCTTCTGCCGAGCGATTTCTCTTTCGGGCGACGATCATTCTGCCCAGCGAGGGCACGTACTTTCTGCGCTGGCGAAGTGAGAATCCTCCCGTGGTTGTTGAGCGAACGTTGATTGCGCGCGCTGGGCTTAGCGCCACTACAACACAGCGCGCGGCAATCGATTTGGACCGCGCGTTGGTTGCGGGGGACGCTCGGGGTGCTTCACAAATTGCTGCACGACTGTCAACCCTCTCGGACGCAAGTTTGGGCGCTCCCTTCGCTCGTCTCGCTCTGCGACGATTTGGCACCCAGTACGTCGACCGAGCGCGCATCGTCGCCGACGCAGGAGCCCTTGGAATCGCGACCGCGTTGGGCCAATATGTCCTATCCCTGACACACGAGCCTGCACTCGTCGCGCCGATCGCCGAGCGCCTTCTGGATGCCGCTGAGGTCGCCAGGCGCAGTGATCGTCTCGCGGCATCACGTTTGGCCCAGGCAGCACTCAGCTTGGATCCGCGCAAGAGCTGGGCGCGCACGCTCATTCAACCACGAACGAACTTCAGCGATGCGACGTACCAAACGGTCGTCAACGCCCTTGAGCGCCCGGACCGTGAAGAGGCACTGAACCGCGCAATCGAGGCGCTTGGCACAAACGGCCAATGGCGCGAGGCTGCACAGCTTGCAGAACAGAGGCAGTTCACTCCGCATGTCTCAAGAGTGCGAGTGATCGTCGCGCGAGGGCTATTGTCGCAGGGCCGCGTGCGAGATGCGCTTCGGATGGTGAGCGGCGTTCCGTGTGCGGAAGCGCATGACCGCGAGGTGACCCTTGCGCTGCGAGCGTTGCTGGAAGAGCAGCAAAATGGCTACCGTCCTAACGACCCTCGGTGTCTGGATGACTAACTAACGACCGGCGTCTCGCGGACCTACACACGGTGCTCCGCCCGAAAAGTTAGATCGCGTGGGACGTCCTGCACACGCCAAAAACATCCCGCTGCCGTCACATGCACAGTACGATTGCGTTGGCGCGCAGTCGCTTTGCTCTCGGCAGATCCCCATGGCACCACACATATTTTCAGGAAAAATACACTCCTGAGTGCCTCCACACCGGATCGCGTCCGAGCACGGACCGCCCGCAGGAGGCACGCAAGCCCGCTCGGTACAAGCCGCACCGCCACCACCCATCGGGCACCCACAAGTGTTGCATCCATCGCCTGCGGGACACGAAGTGCCGGCGGGGCAAAATGTGCCGTTCGACAATCGACAAAACAACGCAGTGGGTGCGTCCGAGACAGCGGCATCTCCGCCTCCGGGGCCGATGGTTGTTCCGCAACCAGCGAGCATTCCAAGGGCCATTGCGATGAAGGAGATACTTGCATGAAAAGAAAAATTCACTGAAAAATCTCTAACTTTCTTTAACCCAGCTGAACCATCAAGACCACTGAAGCGCGCCTCGCAGCGCCGTGTCGATCGACTTAGCGACCACAACTAGATCTTGTGTGGCGCTAAACGCCGGCGTGCTCAGCACCCGCAACTTTCGATCCACAGTCACGTGATCGGGCGCGCAACGCTCAATCTTTGCGCCCCAGCCCAGACAGTCACTATCGATCTGTGGATCCCATCCAAGACCAAGCAGGACGGACTGAGATCCGAGCGCGCGGGCGAGCAAGACGGTGCTCATGCAATATCCAACGATGGGTCGCTGCCGCTCAATCATGGCGTCGATAAGTGCCGACACAGACGATAAAACGCGCGCATTTTTGCCGACAAATCCATAGTTGCAGAGGGTCTTCACAGCGCCGAATCCACCTGGAATAACCAGCGCCGACAGCGACGAGACATCCACCGAGTCAAGCGCCAACACAGGCCCGCGCGCGATGCGAGCACTCTCGATCAAAACGTTGCGAGTGTCGGCGGGTATAATGTCACCGCGATGGTGGTCCACGACGTGGGGCTGCGCGATATTCGGAGCGCAAAAGACAATGTTCGCGCCCATTCCACTGAGCGACAACGCGGTGAATGCAGCCTCGTGCAACTCCGTTCCGTCATGAAGCCCGGCACCGGAGAGAAGGACCGCGACGGTCGAGCGATGCTGCGATCTTAGTGACTTCATACGGTATCATTCGTGACGAGAAAAAAGCGCCGACGGACAGGGGGGTTCAAGCGGGCGGCCAGCAGAGCACAGCCCCGTTGGCCATGTATCCCTTGGCGCAAATGTGAACGCCACGAGGTGCGGGATAGTAGTAAGCCCAGAGAAAACACATCTCATTACCAACGCTCTCACCGTACGTCACCCGCTGATTGCTTGTGTTTTGGTAGTGGCAATTCAGATGCAATCCCTCGCCGGCGGCAAAGGTAATCGGGGGATCAAAGAGTGTCAGCGGAGGGTCAGACCAGTTGCGTGATTCATGGAGGAGCTCGCCATCAACAATGTTGCTAAAGATATTGCCCTGCGCGACCGGAGTGCGTGTGGCGGTCGCTCGGTGAATGGTGGCGCGAGTCCCGAAATGATGCGTGTGCGAGGTCAGCCCAAACACCCTCACGCTCGAGAGCGGGGTTTGAAACATATCAACGTCCGACGGCGCGTTGGGAGGAAGATTGATAGAGACATTGCCCCAAAACATCAGGTTTGCGCTCGCCAGGGCCGCTGTCTGATCGACGGTATCAATCAACACCCGCGCCATGGCACGCACCGGAGCGGCGGTGATATTCACCGCATGAAACTCAAGTCGAACGAAGCTACCTCGGTCAATCGGCATGCCCACTCGGGGTGGCATCTGCACCGTCGTCTCGCGCATTTGAGCGATCGCGAGTGGTGTATCGAAGTCCATCAACGAGCGGATCCCCGAGAAGCCTTGGCAAGCAAACGGCTGATCTCTCAGCACGGCGGTGCTCGATCGATAAACGATCAAGTGGTGGCTGGCGTCCCCGAGGTTCACGTAGATGCGGCGGATAAACTCATCCGTCATGTTTCCTATGGGAATAACCACGCATTTAGTGGCCTCCTCGCCTGCCGCGAGCTCCGTCGCAAACTGTAGCTCGTAGCGATGAGACGCAACCAACGCGTCGTACTGAGATGCATCCTCTAGCGGCGGAACATCCAGCCCAAGCTGTGGCTGATCAACCGTTGTCGCGTCTTCGGATCCACCGTCCATGAGTGGTGCGCGGGAGTCAGCCCCAACGCCTGGGCGGTCCGAGGCGGCATCCCCCGAAGGATTGGCGAGCGGCTCGCAGCCGAACAACCCAGCGCCGCATAGCACCAGAAACACATTTAGGTAGGGATTGCTCATAGCGAACCTCAATGCCGAGTTTAGCGGTGCATTAAGCGCCAAGCAAAGAACAATCCCGCGAACACCACCAGGAGTATCGAGGCCGCGAGTGCAGGCCCTTGGCTCTTTTGCCTGCGCTGAATTCTTGGAGACAAATCCGCCTCCGACTCGTCCTGCACGGTTTGCGTGGCGTCAGGGCTCACGTCAGCATCGCTAGATTCATCGACCGGCGCAGGAGCGGTTCCGATCTGCATGCTTGAGAGCGAACCGAGACGAGGCGGAGGTGGAAGCCGCGAAGGCAATGGCGTCAAGTCCGGAGACGACTGCACTGCGCTGACGACGACCGCAGCGTCCGGTGCGGTGTCCACGGCGCTGTCGGTGCTCGTGGAGCTTTTGGGCTCAACCGAAAGCGCAAGCTTCGCGCCGAGATCGTCTAAGCCATCGTGCCCATCCATCGTTTGCTCGGCAGAAGGACGAACTGGGCGAGGCGAATCGTCCAGCGCATCAGCGGCGGCCTCATCAATGCCCATAGGTGTTGGGTCTTTGAGGGCGTCCCGGACCAAACGCGCCAACACTCTGCGCGCGGCTCCCCTGTTGAGCGGCACGAGTTGAGCCTCGAGTGTAATTCTCACGTCCGCAGAGGTCTGCACTTCACCGCGAGAAATGCGTTTTGCCAAGGCGAGCGATGCGCCCGCGAGGGTGGGACAAATCTGCTGCACGATGTCGCCGAGAGCACGGACAGCAACGTCTTCAGCGCAGTGGGGAGCGGCCACAAACGACACTAGACCTTCGCCGTCGAGTCTGACGTTCGCGATCGTTACGGCATGGTGACCGGCAAGCTGAAATGCCTCGGCGCACTCAAGAGAGACGAAAAACGCGCTCTCCGAGGCAAGCGGAGAACCCCGTCGTTGAAGGTGTTTTACAAGTGATTGGAGGGTGACTGACGTCGTGTCCAAAAGGGTGCAGTGTTTCTACCGGAGTTTTAGAAAAAGTGTGAACCTTCAAACGCGCTTTAGCGCGAAAATGTCCACATCCACCGACGCAGCGTAGTGCACCAACGGAGGCAATCCCTGGGGCCGCTTGATTTTTGCCGCCTGAACGAGCGATTCTTCAAGATCCGTAAGCGCTGCTAGCTGCAACGGATACCGCACGTGGTGGACCTGGCCGCGGTACAGATTCTGCTCCTTGAGCGAATACAAGTAGTATCGCTCGGCGAGAAAGTGCTCAAGCGTCCCAGGCTTCGCGGGCTCAATGGGTCCGTTGACTTTGTAGCCCACCTTTAGCGTCGCGGGGACCGGCTCGGGCCAACGCCGCTCGCTTGTATACCGCGTGTGGTGTGTCACAGGATCGGCGAAAAGCTCCATCGATGCGTAGTGGTAGGGAAGATGAAACCAGCGGCGAGCGATCTTCACAGCGACGGGGTTGGCCGCGTCGAGCGAAAAAAACCAAACTCCCGGGTTGGCTCCCTGATAGTGAACGTAGGTCCTCACGTTGGTCTCATGAAAGTCACTCATGATCGAAACGGGTGGCAAATACACAGGGCGAACGTCGACCATCGTGAACGGGACAACTCCCACATAGGCCTTTCCCTCAAATGTATCGAGACTCAGCCCCTTGGGGAGCATCGCGGCGAGGGGTTCGGGGTCAACCTCCCAGTGCATAAAGAGCAACTCTTCCCATCGTTGCTTCATCACGGGGTGTCCATTGGGGCGCAGCGTTGGGGCGATTCGATCCATTTTCACAAGAACTCCCAAGAGGGTATCAAATCGATGACGACAACACACCAGTTATGGGACTCTCGCGCTCACCGATGGAAGAGAGCAAACCCAACACCCTGAATTCGCCAGTAGACACAGTCTCAGGCGAGTGGCTTCTTGAAAATCTCAAGCACACTTTTGCCACTGACCTATCACCCGGTCAGCTTGCGATGGTGACCGACGCCGATGGCACACTTTGGAGCGGCGACATCGGAGTAGACTTTCTGCAGGCCGGCCTCCGCGCGCGACTATTTCGTGCGGACGCACTGGAGTATTCGCAAACGATGGCCAAGGGCTTCAGCCTCGCCCTGCATGACGACTGCAACGAGCAGCTCAAGATTCTTGACCGAGGGTATGAAGAAGGCAAGGTAACCGATGAAGCGATGGTTCACCTTTGCGCTGCGGCGTTTGCGGGACTCGAGCAACATGTCGTTGAAGAGTTCGCCGAAAATGTCGTCGCTGAAGTGCAGCTCAGTGCGCGGCTTCATCAAGAGTTATCTCCGATATTTGCGTGGGCACAAACTCAAAAGATTCCCATTCGGGTCGTGTCTGCCTCGCCACGAGAAATTGTTGTCGCGGGAGCAAAGCTGTTTGGAATTTTAAGTTCAAATGTTGTCGGCGTTGAAGTGACCACCACGCCGATCGAGCTCGTTCGAAGCACGCAGATAGTCGAACCAATCCCGTACGGGGCGGGAAAGCGCCAGGCCATTGAGGCTCGGTTTGAGAGTTCGCGTGTGCTCGCAGGCTTTGGGGATAACTACTGGGATACCGCGATGTTAGCGATGGCGCAGTTTCCGATCGCGATTCGACCCAAGCCTCGATTGCTTGCCAATTTGTACGAGGTCCCGAAGCTCAAGCAGCTCGCTCAGTAGCCCATGGCATTGAAGGCATCTGCGTTGTTCTCAAGCGCTGCAGCCCGTGCTGCCGCAGGTCGAGCCATTGCGCCTTGCGCGCGATTGACCGATCGACGAAGTCCCTCCATCTGCCGATCAAGGTTGCCCCGCACGCTGGCCGGTGCGGACGCTGAGACCGCCTGAGCTTGCGCGATGTTGCGCTCGACGACTTGAAGTTGTTGTGCGGCTTGCTCTGCGTGACCTTCACTCAGCAACTGCACTGCCCGCAGCTGTGCTTGCGCGGCTTCATTGCTCGCGACCATCGCTCCCACGCGTGCATCCCTCACGCTGTCGGCACGAAGGGCTGTCGCGTCTTGGGTGGCATTTACGTTCATCGCGAGGGTCTGAGCGTGCTCTTGGTGCGAGCCGCTGGGATCGTGGTAGACCAAGCGGGCTGTCGCCATGGGGACATTTCCGGCGCGAGTTGCTGTGATTCGTGTGCGAACTAGCAGCTCGCGATGCTGTCCGCTAAAGAGCGAACCCATGGGCACGCGATAGTTTCCGTTGGGCATCAGCTGGCCCGGGACGGCTTGCTCTTGAAGCAACTGGACGCCCTGTGCAGGCACAAACTCAACGTACGCATCCGTTGCAACGGTCTGCTGCAAGCGATCAAACTCGGTGCGAAGAATCGTCGCCATCTGTGATGGCTGCTGCAGGTGGTACAGTCGTCCCGAAGACCGAACTGCGAGCGCGCCTAAAGTCCGCTCATCGTACTGAAGCCCGACGCCGATTGCGCTCACCTGGACGCCGTGGTCCGTGCCGCTGGCGGCCACCATCCCGAGCTCTTCTGGTGTGCTTGGACCGATGTTCGCCATGCCGTCAGAGATCACGATCACGCGTCGAATGCTGTGCGTTGCTGGTGCCTGCATCACACGCGATTCACCCGCCGAGAGCCCCGCGTGAAGGTTGGTCCCGCCCATGGTCTGAATGCGCGTCACTGCCTGCATGAGCCCAGCGCGAGTTTGTGAATTGATCATCGTTGGCGCTGCAAATTCGTACACCTGATCCGAGAATGCATAGATCGAGACGATGTCTCCGTCGTGCAAAGTCTCTAGCAAACTAGACGCGGCCACCTTCGCGTGCTCAAGGCGATTCTCTGCTGACATCGAGCCCGACGCGTCAATCACAAGCGACAGATCCATCGCAGACCTCTGCGTGTTTGCCTGCACCTGCATCTGGGGGACATCAATCCAAACGCCCACGTGCGTCTCCGTCTGCGTTGCCACCTGAACAGCCGTCACCGCCGAACCGCCGCCAATCCACTGATGGCCATTCGCGTCTTGGACCATCATTTGGATGTTTGTTGAACCCGCCACTGCCACGGGGGGCTGCTCCACCACCTGCGAGCTCGCACCCGAGGCAGACCCGCTGGTT
>JANNCG010000916.1:0-1795 GCA_031386385.1 Myxococcales bacterium | reverse complement strand
CGTTGGGGTTTCAAGTTGCAAAAATTGGCCTTGGGCTGCAGCGTGGAGCCTTGGTCGTCTTTGCGATCGTGATGCTCCTGGCCGTATTGGGTCTCGCAGCGCTCGATGAGAGCTTTGGGCGCGAGATGGACTATAGTGAAGAATAGCCGGTTGCCGACGGACGCTGACCCGCCTCTGCACGGCTCGCTTACAGCCCTTTGGTGACCTTCGCCGGATCAAACTGCAGCATCGCTGCACGAAGCACAGCAGATCGATTGGCCTTCGTAAATCCACGGTCTTTCAACGCCTGAACAATCTCATCTAAGTGCGAGAGGTCCTCGTTGTAGAGCGAGATGCAGATCACCTTGTAGTGGTCAGGTTTTGGCTTTTTCGCAATCCGGGGCTCAGGCCGCAGCGTCGAGCGCACAAGCGTGTTGTCTTCAGCGTCTCGGTGCGTCACGCGCGCAGCGCGACCGTTGTTGTCAAAGTACGAGTCCTTCAAGATCGCACGGACATCTTCGCTTTCAAACACCTCGCTGATGGGGGCGGCTCCGCCCTTTTTACTTCGACTGGTCATGCGCAACGCCTCCGCTGAGGTTCGGACTGGACTTGGGTGCCTTCGGCGCGGGCGTAGAGACGCCTTTGGCGGGTGTTTGCCCTGCAGAACGCCGTTGTTTAGGCTCTGCCGCGGGCTTGGTATTTTGGATCACCTTCTGCACAATCACTCGGTAGTCTTCTGCACCCATAGAGTGCGTGTCGTATTCAAAAATCGCCTGACGTGACGCAGGGGCTTCGCGCAACTTGGTGTTTGCGCGGACGGCCGGATAGCACAGATCGCCAAACTTGCTTCGCAATGTCTCGATCACTTCACGGCCAATTTTGTGGCGCGAATCGTACATTGTCGGGATCACGCCAAGAATCTGTACTGGGTGTTTGAGGTGCTCGTAGACGTCACGAAGGGTCTTAATCACTTGCTTGACCCCAACGAGCGCCAGATAGTCACACGAAACCGGAACCAACACGTGGTCGGCATACACCAACGCGTTTTGGTTCAGCAACGACAGCGACGGAGAACAATCCAGCACGACGTAGTCGTACGCGTCCGCGCCGAGCATCCGCTCGCGCAAAACACGATCTCGGTGTGGGCGACCAGCGAGGTACAGCTCCGCCGCTGCGAGCGACTCGTTTGAGGTCAATACGTCAAAGTTGTCACTGATCGGGACACTCGCCTCTGCAGGATCAACGCCCAAAACCAGCACGTGGTAGAGGGTCTTGTCGCCGCGGACTCCGAGCGATACGCCAACGTTGCCCTGTGCGTCGACGTCAACGAGCAAAACGCGCTTACCCGCTTCAGCGAGACCCGCAGCGACGCTCACTGCGGTCGTGGTCTTACCCGTCCCACCCTTGTGATTAAAGACCGCGATTCGGCAGGTTTGATTGCCAGGTTTGGACGCGACTGGTGCCTTGCGCCGACACTCCTCGGTGCAAAAATAGCGGCGTCCAGCGTCGGTAACGGTCACTTGCCACGCAAACTCAGGCCGAAAGCTCTTCTCGCAGACAACACAATGCGCACCATCCACGCCATCGCCCTCAAGCATCGCGGCTTGTTGGCACTTTTGCGTGCAGTAATATCGGACCTTGCCGCCGCTCTCTTCAACTTGAAAGCGCAGTCGAGGTTCAAAGGCTTTTGTGCAGACACTGCACTTGCGAGCGGTGCTCATCGTCAGGGGCATCTGTGTACGCAACTTCGTGCGGTCAGCGCAAGCGCGTTAACGACAATCACTGAGCGTTCTGCAACGTGCACAAACCAACCGCT
>JANNCG010000885.1:0-3560 GCA_031386385.1 Myxococcales bacterium | reverse complement strand
TGCGGTTGTGGTTGTTGCTGCACCACCGCCACAAGCGGTGAGGGCTGCGAGCGCGAATACGAGTGAAAAACGTTGCATGAAATAACCTTTCGACTGGACGTTTGCACATTGGAGCGACTCTGTAAACGACACTCTTGTCTCAACTATGGATTTGGACTCATTCGGTCAACGACCCGTATTTCGTCTTGTGGAAAAGCTGTAGATAATTCGACTTATCCACAGGGAACGCCGATATCGTAATGATCCGCATTTCGCCTCACTAACTGTTATTGTAATGCCGTTATCCACAGAGCAAGTGAATCAGTGACTGATCTCGACCCCACATCCCTCTGGACCAGTGTTCTCAACGCCCTTTCTACGCAAGGTCGTTACAACCCTCGGACCATCGAGACATTTTTGCGACCGCTGGTTCCTCTTGATGCGTCGGGAGACGTGACTGGTGGTGTCCTGTTGCTCGAAGCCCCCAACGAGTTTGCGCGAGACTGGGCTTCTCGCAATTTTGCAAAAGCGATCGAAGAGCAGCTGCAGCAGGGCACTGGCTTCGCTTGGCAGTTGCATTTTACGGTTCGCCCCGGGGCTTCAAATCCCCTGCCAGCTCCGTTTGTGCCCGCAGCACCTGCAAATTCACAGACCCATCGTGTTGCGGTCAAAAGCTCTGCGCCCTCTGCTGCACGCAATGTCAGCACTGCGAACCAGCCAAGTGGTACGAGTGGTACGAACAGTACCTCCCGCAAGCCCTCCACGAGCGGGACGGACAAGTCCACGACAACCCCGACTCACTATAGCGTTTCACCTTCGCAGTCCGGCAACGCCGGGGGAATCTCGCTTGGCCTTCGACCCAATTTCACCTTCGATACGTTTATCGTTGGGCCGAGCAACCAGCTTGCCGCCGCTGCGGCCAACGCGATGGTCACCCCTGGAGGCAAGCGGTTTAACCCGCTCTTTCTCTTTGGGCCAAGCGGCCTGGGCAAGACCCACCTCGCCAACGCGATTGGCCACCAGTACTTGCAGCACAACCCCACTGCACGCGTGGTGTATCTGTCAGCCGAGCAGTTTACCAACGAGTTTATCAACGCGGTGCAGAACAAACGGATGGACGAATTTCGTGCGAAATACCGCACAGAATGCGACGCCATTCTGATCGATGACATCCAGTTTCTTGCAGGCAAAGAGCAGACACTCGACGAGTTTTTTCACACTTTCAACGCGCTCATTCAAAGGGACAAGCCCATCGTGTTGACCTCGGACGTGCTGCCACAGAACTTAAAAGGCATGCCCGATCGTCTGGTGACCCGGTTTGCGTCGGGGATGGTCGCAGAGGTGTACCCACCAGAGCTTGAGACCCGCGTCGCGATCTTGCGAAAAAAGGCGACAATTGAGGGCATGGCGCTGGACGATGAGGCTGCTTTTTTGCTCGCAAACTCGGTCACAGCCAACATGCGCGAGCTCGAAGGCGCGCTCATGAAGATCTCGATTCAAGCGTCCATCGCAAAGCTCACGGTGATTGATGCGGCCATGGTGCGAAGTGCGCTGCGGATTCCGACCAAGCACCAGGTGATGACCGTAGAGGACGTGCAAAAAGCTGCGTGCCATTACTTTCGGCTCACCATGATGCAGCTGACGGGCAAAGAGCGACACGCTGAGGTGGCTCGTGCACGACAGATCTCGATGTTCATCGTGCGCGACAAGCTGGGGACGAGCTTTCCTCAAATCGGCGCAAAGTTTGGCGGCAAGGACCACACGACGGTCATCTCAGCGGTGCAAAAAATCCGCGGCCTGCTAGAGGCCAAAGATAACTCGGTACAAACCGACATCGACAACGTCCTGGCCAAGTTGGGAAGTTGACACAACGTGAGTAAACGAAATGACCCGATTTTGACGGTGGAAAACCCTGTGGAAACACCCCTGGACAGAGGGTGTGGTCAACCTGTTAGATGGATTTGCTCCACAGGTCGTGAAGTTTGCCCACAGGTTGGACCGTTGCCCCTATCCACAGCAAAAGTCTTTTATTATCAAGTGGTTGGGGGATGATCCCCCACAATCCACAGTCCCTACTATCTCTACTCTAGATTTATATTTCTCTTCTCATAGATAAGAGAGCACAGAGTTAGCGCAGCACACAGAGGAAGCCATGGAGTTTGTCGTAACCAAGCGTGAGTTCATGAAAGCACTGAACAGAGTACAAAGCGTTGCAGACCGTAAAAGTGCAATGCCCGTGCTCAGCAACATGCTCATTGTGAGCGAAGGGTCGGGAGCATTGAGGCTCGCTGCAACGGACTTGTTGCTGTCAGTTTCGAGCACCACCCCAGCAGAGGTCCGTAAAGGCGGCAGCGTGGCCTTGCCTGCCCGTTCGTTGTTCGACATGGTGAAGAACCTGCCCGAAGGAGAAGTGCACGTCAGCGTGGCACCTAACTTCGCTGCGAGGGTGTCTGGCAGCCGTCGTCGATACGATCTCGTTGGGATGCCTGGAGAAGACTTTCCGGCGCTGCCAACGGTGGGGAAGACAGAACTCAGAGAGATCCCCGTGGATGCGATGAGTGACCTGATTCAGTTTACGAGCTTCTCGATGAGCACCGATGACACTCGGCCGCATCTGGCTGGTGCGCTCTTCGAGACGGACGGCAACATCTTGCGCATGGTGACCACCGATGGCCACCGATTGTCGAAAGCCGAGAAGGTCACCGAGCAGCAAGGGACCGAGCTCAACATCTTGATCCCAGGCAAAGGGATCATCGAGCTTCGAAAGCTTCTGGACGAAATCAAGGCCGAGAAAAAAGGCGAACTTGGCACCATCGCAATGGGTCGATCGGGCACAAATGTGTTTATGCATCGCGACGGGACCACGCTGTCGGTGAAGCTTGTGGACGCAACATTTCCACCTTATTCGCAGGTGATTCCTGCTGCGAGCGAGCGCAAAGCGAGGGCTTCGCGGCCAGAGTTGCTCGAAGCGCTTCGAGCCGTCAGCGTAGTGGCAAACGATCGCACCTCGGGTGTGAAGCTTCAGTTCAGCAAAAACAAGCTGGTGATCTCAAGCGAGAATCCAGAGCTTGGCGCGGGTACCGACGAGATGGCCATTGAGCTCGCTGGCAATGACCTCACCCTAGGGTTTAACTCTCGCTATCTGATCGAAGTGCTGAGCGCGTTGCCCTCAGACGAGGTCAGCTTAGAGCTGTCTGGCGAGCTCGATCCGGGCGTGATTCGCATGCCTGAGAGCAACGAGTTTGTCGGCGTGATCATGCCGATGCGTATTTGATCGCACGCGCCGCAGCAAGACAGCGGCGCAGCAGCCCTCGCGCAGAGCGCTCAGTTCTGACTAGAGACTTACTTAGTAACAATCAATTTAAATTTCAAACCGAGGTTCAAAACCCATGCATCAAGACCGTTTTGACATGCCAGGGAGTGAGCCAAAATGAAGCGAAGGCCGGCGAGAAAGGGCAAATAACAGCAACAACAATGATAACTTTGGAGACCATAAAAAATGAAACCGAATATCCAGAAGCGAAAATAATCGGTAACATCAAGCAGGTAACATCAAAAATTAATCACGGTGCGAAAAAAGC
>JANNCG010000856.1:0-4601 GCA_031386385.1 Myxococcales bacterium | reverse complement strand
CTCGCTCTTAAACCGCGTGTTAAACCGATGCGCCACATCCCGGGTCAGCTCTAAGTGCTGAGTCTGATCGTCCCCAACCGGAACATGCGTCGCCCGATACAACAAAATATCCGCCGCCATCAGCACGGGGTACGTAAACAACGCGGTGTTCACCGCATCGCCGCTCGCGCCGCCTTTGTCTTTGAACTGCGTCATCCGACCGAGCTCACCAAACTGCGTCACCGACGCCAGGTACCACGCCAGCTCAGTGTGCTCTGGGACGGCGCTCTGCACAAACACCGCCGCACGCTCAGGGTCAATCCCCGCGGCCAGGTACGCCACGGCCATCTCAAACACCTTGCTGGGCATCTCGCGAGGGTCGTACTCGGCGGTGATCGCGTGTTGATCGACCACGCAAAACAAACAATCGTAGTTGTTTTGCAGCTCAACCCAGTTTGCCAGCGCGCCCAAATAGTTGCCTAAGTGCAGCTCACCGGTGGGTTGCATACCCGAGAGAATTCGTTTGAGGGTCATGTCTTAAAAACCAGATTGAAGGCTTCGTCGAAGCGCAAAACTTATAGCACCTATCGCGTCGAGACGTTAACGCCCCGACCCAACATGCCCCACGTTAGTCATGGTGCGAAGGACAAGCAACACGTTGATCGAGACGGTATCGTTTGGACCCACTGTGGCGGCCCACACGTCGGAGGGATGCGAGTGCAACCAACGAGCGCTCAGCCGCAAACACAACGCCGTAGAAGCGCCCCACACAAGAGGAACCTCAGCGCCCGCTCCAAACACCCACGACAGACCCGAGGTGGCACCCCACTGAGCGCCGATGTTCTGCACCGACAGCCCGAGCTCAAGCCCGATTGAATCGATAAACAAGTCAAGCGTCCGGGGCCCGCGCTCCCAGTCCTGAAAAATTCGCGCCAACATCAACGGGCGCAAGTCCAGCCCCAGCCCCAGCGCGTCATTGCGGGTGGGGCCGAAGGCGTTTTGATAGAAAACGAAGATTCCCGCAGAATCCAGGGCTCGAACGCGCAACGAGGTCGACACGGTGGGGGAGACGGTGGGGGAGACGGGGTTGGAGGCGATCGAGATTCCACCGCCGATTTCGGCGCTCAAGACGGTATCGGCGCTGAGGCGTCCGTACACACCGTCGGCTGCGGGAGAGCGATTTTGCGCGAGGGCGCTGCTCGAAACACTGCAAAATAGCAGAGTGGTGCAGAATATTCGCCGACATTGGGCTCGTTCAGACATCGCGTGGGGCAAAACCTACGCAAGTTCATCGCAGACAGCGCCGTGATCGTCAATTGCCTTGACGCTACGCGTTGCAAATCGCGTCGCAAATTCAGCGCTCTCGGTTCAACGCTTCAAACGCTTGACCCAGGGTAGCGATCACCCGTAGATACCGCCGCCCACTTTCGCACAACTCTCTCAGAGTGCTTTGGCGCGAGTCGTGGTCAAACGAGTGTTTTCTGCAGGAGATATGTCATGGATTTGATCTCAAAAATGGCTGGTCACGGGTTTGGCGAAGTGCATGTTCGTCACGACGCGGCATCGGGTCTTAGCGCGATTATCGCCATTCACGATACGCGTCTGGGACCGTCGCTCGGGGGCTGTCGGTTTATTCACTACGAAGACGAGGCGAGCGCCTTTACCGACGCCCTCCGCCTCGCCCGTGGAATGACCTACAAAGCCGCCATCACCGGCCTGGATCTCGGAGGCGGCAAGTCCGTCTTGATTCGCCCCAAGGGCGCGTTTGATCGCACAAAACTGTTTGAAGACTTCGGCCGATTCATCGATCATTTGGGCGGTCGGTACATCACCGCAGAAGACTCAGGGACCGCCACTGCGGACATGGATTTGATCCGCACCAAGACCAAGCATGTCACGGGCGTGAGCATCGAGAAGGGCGGCTCAGGCGACCCCTCTCCGTACACCGCTCTCGGTGTTCGCCGTGGCATCGAAGCGGCTGTGAAGCACAAGCTGGGGCGCAACTCAATCGATGGCGTTCACGTCACCGTCCAAGGCGTCGGACACGTGGGCTACTACCTCTGCAAAGAGCTGCACGCCCTGGGCGCCAAGCTCACGGTCTGTGACATGGACTCGCTGCGCACCGATCGCATTGTCGAAGAGTTTGGCGCGACTGTGGTCGCAGTGGACAAGATCTTGGACGTCGAGGCAGACGTCTTCGCACCCTGCGCATTGGGCGCAGGAATCCACGACTCAAGCATCCCTCGGTTGAAGGTAAAGATCGTAGCCGGGGCAGCAAACAACGTCCTCGCAGAGCCGCGTCACGGCGATGTGTTGCGCGAGAAGGGCATTAGCTATGCACCCGACTATGCCATCAACGCCGGTGGCCTGTGCAACGTCGCGCAAGAGGTCAAAGGGTATAACGCAGAGGTTGTGCGCGAGCGCGTGATCAAGATCTACGACACCATCCTCGAAGTACTGCAGCGCGGTGACCGCGAGGGAGTCTCTCCACACATCATCGCCGATCGCATGGCCGAAGAGCGCCTCGCGCGCGTGAGCTAAGGACGAAGGGGCTGATTGGGCACAAGCTCACCGAAAGGCGCTTTCGCTACACCCTCACTCTGCCACGAGGGTAGTACACTGCCTTCGTGACACAGGCATCCCATTCATCCCAGAGCCCCTCTGAGCTCACGCTACCCAAGCGCGTGGCCCTCGCTGGGGCGTTGGGGTTGATGCTCGTCGCGTTGATCGCGATCATCTTCGGAGCGAGCGCATTTTCGCGGCTCGAACGCGAGCGCGCAACCCGCCGGGCCCAGACACTCTCTCGCGCTATGGCCGCGCGATTGACCGACACCCCCGCGGAGCTACGCAGCACATTGCTCTCGCGCACCACTGCGCGTGCTGGGCTCACTGTGTCTGTTGTAGATCGCCAAGGAGCACCCCTGCGAGAGACGACGCTGTTTGGGAGGATTCCGTCTTGGCTTGTGCGTGGGCAGTCCACTACCGGTGAGATCGAGGACGGTGATCGGCGTTTGCTCGTCGCGGCAGAGCCCGTGGTGCTCGACGGTCAAACATACTGTGTCCTCGTCGCGGTCCCCTTTGTGCGCACCGCTGCGGGCGCCATCTCGATTGAGCTCGCGACTCTCTTGGCGGTGCTAAGCGCCCTCGGTCTTGTGGCAGCCATTGTGGTAGCGCGCGATTTTGCCGCTGATTTGAGCGCTATTTCGCGACGCGCCAAGCGAATGTCTTCGGCCTCTGCGCCGGTGATTAGCCCACTGCCTGTCCATGGCTTAGACGAAGTGGGCGCGTTGGTGCGAGCTTTCAATGACCTGCAAGCACAGATCGAGCGCGAGATCGAAGCGCATCGCGTGGCCCTGGTGCGTCTTGAAGACGCTGAGCGACGCAAAGAAGTACAGATCGCAACCCTTCGGCACGAGCTGCGCACACCGTTAAACTCGATCATCGGGTTTGCCGAGTTACTTTTGTCTGGCGTGGATGGACCCATGAGCCCTGCGCAGGTCGAAGACGTTGAGGCCATCGCGCGCTCGGGCCACCATTTGATGCACTTGGTGGATGATGTGCTGGACCTCTCTGCGATCGCAACGGGACGATTTTCTGTTGATAAAAGTGCGGTAGATCTCGCATCCCTGGTGCAAGAGGTGGTGCGCGAGATGAGCGGTCAGGCGCGCGTGAAGCAGATCAGCATTGAGTGCCAAATTGCCAAAACAACGGTGATCGAAGCGGACCCCACCTCACTTCGTCGGGCCATCACCAATTTGGTGCAAAACGCGATTCAGCACTGCCGGTCTAAAGTCACCGTTGAGCTTGAAGCGGACGATCGCAGCGCGAAAGTGCACGTCCGTGATGACGGCAAAGGGATCACGCCGTATGAACTCAAACGACTGTTCAAGCCTTTTGAGGGCGGCCGCGAAGGTGGGGCGGGGCTTGGCTTGGCCATCACCGTCGCCCTGATGGAGCTCCACGACGGAACCCTCGGCGCCGAGAGCTTCGTTGGCGTTGGGAGCACGTTTACCGCTACGATTCCGCTACATCCAACGGCGCTCACTCAAGCGGGGTTTGCCTGAATGGTCCAGCCACGCGCCAGGACTTTTAGTGACCCGCACAAGAGCCAAGAGCCCGATCTTGAGCGCGATCTTTTGGCCGCGAGGCGGGTTCTTACACGGTTATTTCAGGGCTCAATGGCCACAGCCACCATGGCGGCCACAGCTTTTGCAGTGCTGTTGCTTTTGATCACACGGGTTGAGGTGACGACAGCGCAGTTGTTTGAGCACACTTTGGGTCTGTGGCTTATCGCGCTCTTGGTGGTGGGCGCACCGTCTTTCGTGGATCGCAAGGACCTGCACAACGCCACAAAGATCGCGAACACCCGCACCAACGAGCTGGCACAGCCGGCCATCGACGCCGTGTACGCCGCACCTCGTCGCGCAGCGCTCTCAACGCTGAGCGCATCGGCGGGGTTGCTCTTGTTTGCGGTGTTCTCGTTTCCGTCGATTCATGCTGTGTTTGCGCCCGCAGAGTGCACACTTGCCGCGCTGTGTTTAGGGATCGCAGCGCCGTTGGCCTACGTGTTTGCACGCACAGCGATAAGGCCACTGGCGGCGTTGTTGCCGATGTCTTCGGCG
>JANNCG010000844.1:0-5069 GCA_031386385.1 Myxococcales bacterium | reverse complement strand
AACACCGCGATCCTCCCCTACGCCCAAGGGATCGCGGTGTTGATGCCGACGATGGTTCCGTTGGCGTCCAAGAGTGGGCCGCCAGAGTTGCCGGGGTTAATCGCGGCGTCGGTTTGAATGAGCCCTTCTAAGACATCGTGGTGGCCCGCTTGAAGTGAGCGCTCAAGCGCGCTGACCACGCCTAAGCTAACGGACTGTTCAAACCGAAGGGGATTGCCGATGGCGACAACAATCGAGCCGACTTTGAGCGCCTTGCTGTCACCGAGCTTGAGCGCAGGCGCTGTGTGCTCATCGCTCTGAAGGACCGCGAGGTCCGTGCGCGAGTCTGTCCCGACGACACGAGCTGAGCCTTCGCGTCCATCAGAAAATCGGACCATCACCCGGCCGTCAGACCGAGCGACCACGTGGCGATTGGTGAGAATATTGCCTTTGTCATTGAGCACGACGCCTGAGCCCTGTCCGCGGCGATGTTCGACCGCGACGACCGCAGGGGCGGTTTGTTGAACGAGCTGCTCGAGCGCTTGAGAGAATTGTTGCAGAGGATTCATGAGTGGTTGGAGCCTTTCAGTCCCCAACATCTAAGAAGTCCTGCGACGCGTGAATAGCTGCCCAATCGGGTAGGTGTGTTCATTCGCTTGCCCAAGCGCCCACTTGGGTGCTTCAATGTTGATGAAGTTAGCGAGAGATTGTTGCGTAGCGTATTCAATAGGCAGTTTTCGGTACTATTTTGTGCATCCCTGCTCGGGCTCACCGCGTGTGTGGACGGTCCGGGGATCGGTGACGGTGGTGACGCCGCGCTTCCGTTTGAGTCGTTTATCACTTCGTGCGAGGGCCGAACGAGGACCAGCTGCGTGACGGACCTCTCGGTGGGAGCCGGATTTGGCTGCGCCCTTTTGGGCGATCAGACCGTCTGGTGTTGGGGTCGCAACGACGTGGGTCAGCTTGGTTATGGGACCACGGACGTGTGCCCGGAGCTGTTAATGGGCGGGATGAGCCGCTCGATCGCGTGCCACTCATCGCCCTTTCAGCTCGCCGGAGTGAACAACGCTCGCACGCTGATTTTGTCCGGAAACCACGGCTGCTCGATGCGCGCAAACGGCACCTTCGGCTGCTGGGGCGGCAACGAAGCGGGGCAGCTCGGGACCGGAACACAGTTTTCTTCGATGGACATTGCGCGTGCGCAGCTTCCGAGCGGGAGAGCACACAATGTCGCGGCGCTCGGGACACATCACTCATGTGCTATGGCGCAAGATGGGCTGTATTGTTGGGGCTCGAACCAATTTGGACAGCTCGGGGCGATGGGCGCAGACCGGTGCATGATCGACGGTACCGCGGTTGAGTGCGCACGCACGCCGGTCAAAGTCATGGCCCCGACGTTGATCGTCGGGATCGCCGCAGGGACGGGTCACACGTGCGTTTTGCTCGAAAACGGCCAGGTATTTTGCTGGGGAGCAAACCAGTACGCGCAGCTTGGGCGAGGGACGGCGAGTGAGATGCCGGTGCGAGAGCCAACGCAGGTTCGCATGGGCTCAGGGATTCTCACAGACGTCACAGCGATCACCGCTGGGCGCGATCACACCTGTGCGCTTCGGCGCGACGGTGGCGTGGTGTGCTGGGGTCGCAACGATCGTGGTCAGCTTGGCTCGGCTCCCGTGATGGCCGAAGGGTGCGCCGCGCAGTGTGGTGTCCGCGCGACGGGCGTGACGGATTTGACCGGAGATCTGGACCCTCGTGGCGATGGCGGTGTTGCTTTGGATGGCTCAACGGATGGCGCAACGGATGCATCGAGAGACGTGGTGGCCGTGATGGATGTCCCAAACCCACCTCCCCCACCACAAGACGTTGTCACGATGGATGGAGCTCTCACGGATGTAAGAACGGACAGTGTTTCTCCGAGAGATACCTACGCCAACGATGGCAACTCTGGCAGCGCGCTGAGGGCGCTTGAGGTCAGCGCTGGCGATCAGTTCGCTTGCGCGCGGATCAACGATGGGACCATTCGCTGTTGGGGGTCGAACGCCAACGGAGAGCTTGGCGACGGTCGCACCGGCGGTGGTTCAGCACGACCCGTGGTGGTTGTTGCGGGGCCGGGCGCGGATTTAACAAACCCACTGCAGCGCTCAAGGCTTGTGCGAGCGGGCGGGACCAGCGCGTGTGCCGCTCTCATGGACGGAACAGTTCGCTGCTGGGGCTCTAATCAATCGGGAGCCCTAGGGACCGGCTCTCTCGCCCCAGCCTTCGGGCCGGTGCAAGTGCTATGGTAACCATCACGAGAACAACGCTTGTAAGCTATGCCATTACGCTGGCCACGATGAGCTGTGCACCTGCTGGCACTCCGAGCCCGGACGCATCCGCGTCGGTGGATGCCAGCGTTCGTGGGGTGTGTGAGCCGGGACGCGCGAGCGCGCAGTTTCAGGCTGTGCAGAGGGTGGATGAGGCGCTGTTCACCGGCGCGCATCGTCGAGTCACCATGAGCGTTGCGAACTGTTCGGGGACCGTGTGGAACCCCATGGAGTTTGCGCTCGTTCCAGCCGACGGGAGCGGCCAGATTCTGTGGGGCGTGCGGCGAGTGGATCTGAGCGCTCCAGTGCCCGTGGGGGCAGTTGTATCGTTTTCATTTGATATCGTGGCGCCGAGTCTTCAGGGCGCCTATCCCTTTCGTTGGGCCATGAGCAGAGTGGGGCAAGAGAGGCTACAGGCGCCAACGGACGAACAGACAGTGCAGGTGCAAAACCCCGCGGACTGCTCGCAAGCCGGAGCTCTTTTGCGTTTTCGCGGCGAGCGGGTGCCGCCGAGGTTTGTCGGACCCGGTGAGCGTTTTACCGCAGAAATTCGCTTCTCAAATTGCTCTACCGAGGTTGTGCGTGTTTCAGATGGCTGGATGCTTCGTCTCGCGGATCCCGCGCTCAATCGCTTCGGTGTGAGCGAGGTGCCGCTTCCGGGAGATGTCGAGCCTGGGCGTGAGGTGAGCGTAACGATTGAGGCCACGGCCCCCGCGGAGCTTGGAAGCTACCCTTGGCAGTGGGCGCTAACGCGAGGCGCCGGTGACGCGATGCAGTCGGTTCCGACTCCTCGACACGAGGTGGTAGTACTGGACCGATTTGACTGTGGTGTGCCCGGCCCGATGAGCCCGCAGAGACCGCGATTTGTCAGACAGAGTGTCCCTCGCGAGGTAGACGCTGGGGATCTGTTTCGTGCGCAAGTGAGCTTCGCCAACTGCACTCAAGCGGTGTGGGAGCGCGACGCGCTCTTGGTGCAAGCACCGCCCGGACAACCTTCGGCGTGGAGCGGCGGACGGGTATCGCTGGGCTTGCCGGTGGGTGTTGGTTTTGCGCGCACGGTGCCGGTCGAGCTGCGCGCGACGTTGATCCCTGGAGACTACAATTTTCGCGCGGCGGTGGCTCCAGACGGAGCGGACCCGGTCGAGGAGTTTGCGCCCAACGAGCGGGTCACGGTTCGGTGTGTTCCCAACTGTGGAGGGCACAACTGCGGGGATGACGGCTGCGGTGGATCCTGTGGAAATTGCGCCGCCGACTCACGCTGTGACAATGGGGCGTGTTGCGTGGGCTCTTGCGCGGGTCGCGAGTGTGGCGACAACGGGTGCGGTCACAGCTGCGGTGGCTGTCCTGCTGGCGTCGCGTGCGAAAATGGCACGTGTGGAGGCGGCCTTCGATGCAGCTCACTGCAATGGTGGAACTCGGGCGTCAACTACGCCTACATCGCTGGCTCTGGTTGGTATGACACGGATTTAAACGTTCGACCCGACACCCCCGTGGTGTTGCGACATGCGTCGAGACTTGAGCGCTGGGGCAACTATGCGTACGGCTACATGCCTGAGTTTGTGGATATGGTGACTGGCTATCGCTTTCGAATGATACACATGCGACCGCAATCCCCACAGGCCACCACGGTAGGGCGTGTTTATCCCGAAGGATTTGTGGTTGGGTACTCTGGCGGTGACACCTGGGACACGGGGTACTGTAGGCCGGTTCCCAACTGCGGAGTGCCCAACTGCCAGACCGCAGAGTGTGTCTACTCGACCGGCGCGCACCTGTGCATTCAGACACTGCAGCCGTATCGCGCGGTGTTTCCGGGCGGGCGAGATGGATGCAATTGAGAGAGATGGTGCCCCGAGAGACAACCATCGGCTGGTTGGCCGAAAAATACGCCACGCTTTTTTTTGACGCGTACGGTGTGTTGGTCGACGGCAACGGGGCCATTGCGGGCGCCGCTGAGTGCATCGCGGAGCTTAATCGAGCGAAAAAAAATTACCTCGTGGTGACAAACGACGCGTCCAAATCCCCGGTGAATGCGTCTCGGCGCTACCGCTCGCTTGGGATTGAGCTCGCTCCCGAGCAGATCTTCTCCTCTGGCCTGGTGGTGCAAGAGTACTTTCGCCAACACGCGCTTCGGGGTGCCCGCTGTGTTGTCCTCGGAACGGGCGATTCGCATTGGTATGTCGAGCAGGCTGGCGGCGTCATTGTGGAGCCGTCCGTGAGCCAGCCCGCGGATGTCGTCGTGGTGTGTGACGAGGGTGGTTTTGATTTTTTGCCCACGATGGACGAGCTGCTCTCGATGGTCCTGCTCGCGCACTCAAAGGGCCGCACGACACGCTTGCTGCTGGCCAACCCGGATCTGATCTATCCGTGCGGAGCAGGGCACTTTGCCTTCACCGCAGGCAGCGTCGCGCAAATGTTAGAGAACGCGATCGCGCTGAGAATTCTCGACGATCCACCCAGATTCGTCCCGCTTGGCAAGCCCTCGAAGCTGATCTTTGACAGCGCGTGTCTTCGAGCGGGTACTCGCGACGCGGTGATGATCGGCGATCAGATTCACACGGATATTGTGGGGGCCAAAAACTCGGGGCTCGCGTCGGCTCTTACTTTCACCGGCGTCACCGATGAGCACACCTTGCAACGTGCGCACCCGCAGCCGGACTACGTGTTGCGAGGGCTGTAGGCGAGCAGGTCCCGCGAGTGCGGAGGTAAGTGGCTTACCTCCGGAGGTAAGTGGCTTACCTCCGGTAAATAGTCCTGCAAAAACACTGCCCGAAGGGCACTCGGTATGGG
>JANNCG010000795.1:0-3432 GCA_031386385.1 Myxococcales bacterium | reverse complement strand
CACACCGCTATGTGCAACAGTGCGAATTGGAGAAGAGTGGTTAACTCAGGGACTCGTTGGGACTCCGGCCAATCTTCACTTTCAAACGATTGCGCTCTCGGAGAGCGAAAAACACGTTATTCTTTTTTCGGACGACCACGAAAATGCGCAGGTAGTCGCGCGCGTTCATGCCGACAATTTGCTGATCATCTCGCTTGTAAGTTCTGACGCCGAGTATTGCATCGAGCGCTCAGCTCTTTTGACGGCGATCCAAGAATTCGCGAGAGAACTTGTGGCCATACTTCAGGAGCGGTGTTTTCATCCGCAGCTTTTGACCGAGTTTATCTCAACGGAGTATGGCGCCATCTTGCCCGAGTTTTCGGCACAGCGTCGTGATCTTGAGATCTCGGTGTTTCGACTCAATGTCGTCTGTGCGATGCCGCTTGAGTCCGCGTTGATCTGCGCAGAGGTGGACGAGATGTGGAGCTTGTTGCCGGGTCGGATCCAGTATAGTTCAAAAACTATCGGCGCTCGAGATTTCGTCGACAGTGGTTACATGGGACTTGTTGGCTGGATCCCAGAACTAAGCCGCATCTGTGAGGCGCTTCAGCGGGGAGACCGCCAAATCGTTGTGATGAGTCTGTACCACCCATCGCAACTGTTGATTCTGGTTCGTGGGACGTCCTGCACAATCGTTGATTTCTGGTCAGGCGAAGAGTTGCTCGTGAGTCGTGACCTCCTCACCGCCGAGATCACTCGCGCAATGACGACGATCGGGTCAATGCTTTTGGCCTGGCATCCTACGGTTAGGGTGAACCCAGAGTACGCTAATTTTTTGGGCAAAATCCCACGCTGACCTGCAAATCATTGATTGAGTTTCAAACGCCGGTTAGCTCATCCGAGGCCACTTAGTGTAGTCGGTCTGTGACGGCTCACACCAGCAGGTCTAAGCGTCCCAAAAACCACTCGCGCGCGACGACAATATCGTGCACTTCGTCGGGCCCGTCCGCGATCCTCGCCGCTCGTGCGTTGCGGTACCAGCTCGAAAAGGGAAGATCCTCGCTGTACCCTTTGCCGCCGTGCAGTTGAATCGCGTCGTCCAGGACCTTGCACAGGGTCTGTGCGACGTGATTTTTGGTCATCGACGAGTACGCACGAGCTTGTTTGCTGTCGCCGTTTTCTAGCGCCCACGCGCAGTGAAATGTTAGCAAATTGCCTGCATGAATCGCTCTGGCGTTATCAGCGATCATCTTCTGCACGAGCTGATGGTGCGCCAGGGTTTTGCCAAACGACTCGCGTGTCACCAGGTATTCGCGGCACATGGACAGCGCCCTGTCTGCAAGCCCCAGCCAACGCATACAGTGTGTCAGCCGCGCAGGAACCAACCGCGTCTGCGCAAGGGTAAATCCTTCTCCCTCTTTGCCCAAAATCGCGTCTTCGCCGACGGTGACATTCTCAAACAAAAGCTCGGCCTCGCGGTGCTGCAAGATCTCATCGCCCATCGTGGCTACGTCGCGCACATGGGTGAGGCCTTTGCTTTCGCGCTCGACCAAAAACATCGTGGCACCGCGCCTCGGGTCATCACTGGTGCGAGCCATCACCACTAAGATCTTCGCTGCTCCAGCGCCCGTTGAGTACCATTTATGCCCGTTAAGGACCCACTGACCGTTGGTCAGCTCAGCGCGAGTGCGCAGGTTGCTTGGGTCTGCACCGGCTCCGGGCGCCGGCTCGGTCATACAAAACGCGCTGGTGATCTCAGCGTTGCACAGCGGTCCAAGCCACCGAGCTTTTTGTGCCTCGGTCCCCACACGCAGAAGCATGTCCATATTGCCCTGATCCGGTGCGTCGCAGTTGAAGACCTTGGCGCCGACAAACGACCGCCCCATCTCGCGAAACAGCACACACATCCCGAGCACTCCCAAACCCTTGCCCCCAAACTCGTGCGGCAAATGCGGAACCCACATCCCCACCTCCCGCGCCTGCCGCTGCAGCCCCCGTAGGGTGTCGTCTCGGCCCTCGCGGTCTTCTTGGATGATCTGGTTTTCGACCGGAATAATCCTGCTATCGACAAACTCTCGAACCTGCGCACGCAGCTCTTTCAGCGCGCTTGGAAGTGAAAAATCCACACGTGGAGACTACGCAATTGCGGCGAGAATTTCGAGTCCCCAGGTGTTTAAACCCGCGCAATCGACTCGGCGCGGAACGCTCTCAAGCACCTTCTCTTTGAGCAGCGATTGCACCGATGGATCGCTCGCCACCGAGTGGGTCAAGAGCGTGCTGGGCTGCGACAGTTGCGATGGAAGTGCGAGCACCAGCTCGGCGTGGTGGCCGAAGTAGTCCAAGCGGTCGTTGAGCGTGGCCGCGAGCATGGACCCACGGTGCACCCCGATGCGCAATTTGAAATCGCGCATCACTGGTTTTTCTCGCATGGTTTGTCGAATGGACAGCGCTGCGGCGACGGCGCCTGAGGGCTTGTCGAAGGCGACGAGGGCGGAGGTTCCGACGGTTTTAAGAAGGGCGCCACCGTGCTTGGCAACCACGTCGTTGATGACTCGAAAATGCTCAAGCACTGCGGCGGTGCCTTCGGAGTCTCCGAGGTTAAGCAGCACCGCGCCGCTGTCCTCAAGATCGGTGCACAACAGCGTCATGGACGTGACGGTCACCAGCGCTCCTGGCTCTAACACTTGATCAGGAAACAACTCGCGAAACTGCCGCATTGAGCTCGCCCGCGCTGCAGTGAGCGAGTTGGCCCGGTCTGCGTCACGCTCAATCCGAAGGACCAGCTCTTGCTCTAGCCCGTTGCTGATCGCCAGCAATTGCTCATTGGGCGCTAAGCTCGTAGTCCCTGCGAACTCGGCATTTTCGCCCCCGACGTGAATGTCCAATCGTCGAATCACTGACTGGCTCTGCACCACGAGCTCACGGACTGAGCTCAACTGCGGGCTGCGAATGCGGTACGTGCCCGGCGTGAGCTTCAGCGGAAGCGAAAACCGCTCATTCGGCGCGAGCCGCAGCTGCGCGATCACGTGCGGAAAATGTCCCGGCCCACCAATACAAAACATCTGCGTCTCTGCCGCGCGAACGGCGGACGAAGCGCGAAAGATCAGCTCAACGGACTTGGCAAAATCCACGTCAAAATTGATGTTGCACGACGCGCACTCTCCGTGAGCCTTCACGCTCTGCATCGCCTCCGCGAGGCTTGAGGGGATCTGACACGATGGGCACACCACGTCCCAGAGCAACGTCAGCGTACCCTCTTTCGCCAGATGCAGGCACGCGGCTGCAAACGCGTCTGCCGGAAGGTTGAGTTTTTTCGCGACCTCAAGGGGCCTAATCCGCGCGACGTCTTGGTCCGAAGCCACGCGCAAATACGAGATCAATTGCTCACCCAACGAGCGGTCCACCCCCGCCTGCACCAGCGCATGGAGGGCGCGATCAAGGACCTCTTCGGCG
>JANNCG010000783.1:0-9185 GCA_031386385.1 Myxococcales bacterium | reverse complement strand
GACACCGCTGCGGTTCTGAGCTTTGAGATGGACCTCCAACTCTTCCAGAAGCGGTTTCTTGAGGCCGCCGACGCAGCTCGTGACTTCGCTCGTAGCTACGTCGAGGAGACGCTTCCGAACGACTGTCTCTTTCACCTGCACCTGAACCAGTCCTACGATGGCAATGCATTGCCTGAGTACAAGCTCTTCCCCGAGGATTCATCGTCAGAGCTGGCTGTTCGCTGCAAACACATCCGTGCGGAGGACGTAGTCACTAAGCTCTGGCGCGACGGCATGGTTCCACAATGGGTGAACTTGAATGTCGTTGGCGAGAGTGGCACGGCCACGCTGATCGAGGTTGTTGCTTGCGGTCGCTTCACGGCGGACGAAGCGCGGCTCTACCATCTCGACGAGGGGCATGCTCCATTTCACGTCCTTGGCCCAACTCTGCCGATCGATCATGTGAACGGGAGACGCTTCAGCATCTATGCGCGCTCGACCTGTTGGACCGAGGCCGACCTACAGCGAGCAAGACGGCATGCGTCGAAGGTCTGGGCGCTTGAACTCAACGGCCCAGCGTTTACGGATGAGATCGTTTCGGAGGGCCTAAACTTTCCTTCGCTGGAGATTCTTGAAGTCCTATCGACGCGTACTTGTGGCACATGGCTTCAGGCCATTGCTGACGCCCCGCAACTGCGCGTCGTGCGCGTCACGTGCGGCGAGGTGGGGCACTTCGATGTTTCATCTCTGCCTGTCGCGCCTCGGGTTGAGACGGTTTCGCTCTTCAACCTCCCACAGAAACTCGTTGGCGTTCGTCGGATCAGAGAAGCATTGCCGGGCATTGACGACCTCGCGCTGCAAGGAGTGCTGAGTGTGCATACTGACGCGGAGCTTGTCGTGCCGAATCTTGAGCGCCTGTCTCTCCAGTTCCCTCGACCCCAGCAGTGGGTACGTGAAGCACCCGGCGCCAGATCGATCACGCTGCATTACGAGAACGCATCGGACGACGAGGTGTCGAGGATCCTTCGAGGCGCTACGCATACGCTAAGCGCAGTAGTGCTTCGGGGTACACCAGTGACGGACCAGATCTTCGCGACTCTCTCCTGCCTCCCGAACCTGACGTACGTTGATCTTGTGGATACGAAGGTCACGGCTGAGGCCATCGCGGAGTTCTTTCGTGTTCGTCCTGCTGTGAAGTACTGTCCTCGCCCAGTGGACGCGTCTCACGGCGGAGAGGTGTAACAAGCCAATGGTGCCGACCGCCCCCAATCGACCCAACACCCACCGCTGCACCCAATCCGGCGGCAGACCGGCCAACTGTTGGGCAGCGACGGCGGCACTTTAAGCCAACAAGCAAGCACTGCGGCGATGCTGAGGCGTAGCGGCCAATGTTCGGAGTGGCCGCCACGGTGCGCGTGGAGTCGTGCATCCGGTGGATATGTGCCGCGGAACGGCGGAACAACACCCCGGTTCGAACTCTGGTGGTCTGCAGCGCGCGCAAATTGACAACCGCGAGTAAGAGCCCATTTGCTAAAGTCCGCTGAGAGATCCAGCGTGACCACAGCGAAGAAAAAAATCGACGATCCAATCCTGACGGTGGCGAGCCCTGCGAAGTGGGACGAGTGGCTCAAAGAGCACTACACAACCTCGTCGGGGGTGTGGCTGCGCTGCGCAAAAATCGGGGCGAAAAAATCGATCACATACGTTGAGGCGTTGGACATTGGGCTCGCGTGGGGGTGGATCGATAGCCAAAAACGCGGGCTCGATGAGAGCGCATTTTTGCAGCGATTTACCAGACGAACTGCGAAGTCTCCTTGGTCCAAGATCAACGTGGCGAAAGCAGAAGCGTTGATCAACGCGGGCAAGATGCAGCCGTCGGGATTGCGCGAAGTGTTGAGCGCGAAGAGCGATGGTCGCTGGGAGCGCGCGTATGATGGAGCGCGCACCGCCACCGTGCCGCAGGACCTCATGGACGCGCTCGCGAAAGAGCCAAAAGCGAAGACGTTTTTCGACGACCTTGATGGGGCCAATCGGTTTGCGATTTTATACCGCGTGCAGACGGCGAAGAAGGCCGCAACGCGGGCCAACTGGATCGAGCGGCTTGTCGCGATGTGTGCGAAGGGCGAGAGGATTCACGCGGTTCGTAACGTGGCCCGCGAGCGAGTGAAGAAGGCATAACCGTGCAAACAGACAGTCACGATTGAGAGCGAGTTCGCTTAAGTCCCGACAGTCTTTTGGCTTGAGCTTCATTTTTCTTTCGTCGAGTCAGTGAAGCGTTGGGACAAAGAGTCCGTCTCAGACCTGTCCAACGAATTTCGCAACACGGTTGAACACGCGATTTTTCAACGCATTTGGCACATTCTTTCGTGCTTGTGCACTTGCCTCTCGCGCGCTTACCAGCGTCTGCGGTACCAAATGCACTGAACATGAAGCCAACCACCCTTAAACTGACAGCTCTTGCGCTGGCACTGACTGTATCGGGCTGCGCCGGCCTCAAGCTCACACTGCTCAACGCGAGCGCTCGAAGGCCGAGCAATATCGCGATGTATTTTACTGTCGATCGCACCAACGGCCAGCCCGTTGGAGGACTCACGTCTGAGCGGTTTATGGTGTACGAAGATGACCGTCCGGTGTCTGCGCTTGAGTCACGACAGACCATTCTCAACCCGCAGGTGACCGCTGTGCACTACACATTGTTGCTGATGGATATGTCCGCCTCAGTGACAGAGTCTGGACAAGTCCCGGTGCTTCAAGAAGCCGCGCGCGCGTTCGTTGAGCGCGTCGAGCGACAACAGCGTGTGGCGGTTTATGTGTTTGACGGCTCGCCCAACATCACGCCCATTGTGCCGTTTACGGACTCTGCGGGCAGCGCTGCGCGGGGCATCAGCGCGCTGTCGAGCTTTCGACCTCGGGACCCCTCAACCAACCTCCACGGAGCCGTCGTCGCAGGGATTCAGCAGCTTACCCGCTCGCTCGCTGGTGCACCACAGCCGCTCAAATTTGGCACGCTCGTGGTCTTTACCGACGGCACCGATCGTGCGGCCAGAGTCACGCGCGAGCAGATGATGGAGAGCGTCCGTGGGTCCGATCACTCGGTGTTTTCAATCGGTGTTGGCGCCGAGGTTGACGCTGGAGAGCTCAGCCAAATCGGACGTTCTGGGACGGTCTTGCAGTCAAATCCCGCAGCAGTGCGTACGGCGTTTGAGCAGATCGCTCAGCAAATCGAGCAATATACCCAGCGATATTACCTTTTTAGCTATTGTTCGCCGGCGCGAGCGGCGGCCCACCGTGTGCGCATCGAAGCGAGCACGCCAGATGGAGCGCACGGCGCCCTGGAGTACCAGTTTGATGCGACTGGGTTTGCGCCCGCCTGCGACCCAAACACAATGCCCAGTTTCGACATGACCCGTGGCGAAGCGGCTCGCCCATCAAGCACGGGGACCACGGCGACACCGAGCCACTAAACGAGCAATCTAACAGTTTGGGCTTAACCCCAAGCACGCCTTCGCTGCCACGCATCGCGGCGTTGGTCACTGCTCACAGCTCAATTGCTGCTGAGTGTACTACTCCAACCAGCGAAACACCGGCGACGTCATCGTGCTCTGCCCGTTTGCCCCAGCGAGCACGTGCTGGCGCACGATCACCGCAGGCAGCGCGCGTCCATAGATGGCCACCTCGTCCAGTTCGCCGCTAAAATAACTCGCCGGAGTCCCCGGCGTTACCATCATTCCCATCATCACCGGGGCCGTTGCCGCGCGGTATCCAAGCCTGAGTTCGCCGCGCACGCGAAGACTGCTCGCTGCAATTTGCCCGCTCATTTGCCCGTCAATATACAGTCGACCCACCGCCCCATCATACGTTGCCACCACGTGCGCCCAGCGTCCGGCCGCCACCGCTTGGTTGCCAGCGACCACTCTGTGTGAGCTTCCATCAAGCCCAACAAAATCCGACACGAGCGTTGTCCCCTCAGTCCAGATGTTAAATCCCGTACCGTCATTCACATCAAAGAGCTCGACGATCGGTCGGCGCCCCACCACGTCTCTGGCGCGCACCCACAGCTCAAGCGTGAAGCCCGCGTTTTGGGTCCGCTGCAACGGGGCTGCCGCCGAGAGCCAGCCGCTCATCCCATCTAAACGCACGGCGCCATCATCGCTCGATTGAAGCGCGCCCTCTGATTCACGCGATGTCGCTCCTTGGTATGCACCGTTGTTGCTTGATCCACTGCTGTCGTTGGCGCTTGTTCTGAGCACATCACCGAGCCGAAGGTACATCTCGGGCCGCTCAAGCAAGACTCGCTGTGGATACGTTTGAGCGAGACAAAATGCTGCTGGAGTCCGCGTTGCGCAAACATTGCCAGGGCTGCAATAGTTGCTCGCGCACTGCACGTCTTCCCTACAGGGCGCTCCGTTGGTCCGAGGCGACTCACAGCGACCCCACTGGCTCGGCTGCCAGTCTGCACCGAGCGCGCAGTTTTGCTCCAGTGGGCAATCAAAGGGATGTGAGCACGCCGAGTCATCGCCCATGCGTCGCTCACACACCCCAGCAGAGACCCCATCTGCGCGAAGCGATAGGCGACACGTCGTCTGATTGGCGCATGAGGCTTGTGCTATCGCGAGCGACGCCAGCGCGTTGTTGGGTGGGCTGCAGTTCGCTCGTTCGGCGGCAGTCCCGACAAACATCGCGCGCACCTCTCGCGCCCCCGGAAGCGCCCCACAGCTCGCCCCCGCTGCTTGTACCGCAGCAATCAGTGCACCCGCTCGAGCGGGCAAATATCCAAGCCGAACGTCACGAATCATCACTCCGACGGTCTGTTCGCACGCAGCCAACTGCACCGCTTCACAGGACCCTTCAGTGGTCGAAGCATCAAAGCTCACACTGGCTTCAGCGCCCGACCCATCCGTTGATCCGTCCGCGCGCCGGCCGGTGTCCGCCACGACGTCCAAGCGTGTCGCTCCGTCTGTCCCACCTTCTGCAGCGCCACCGGAAGCATCCAACTCGAAAACATCTACAACCGCTGCCGGTTCGGGACGGCAACACCGCTGCTCAACAGCACATACCTCACGCGCCAAGCGCTCACACAGAGCCTGTGCGGCAATGGGCTCTCCGGCTCCGCCACCTCCGCCAGTTCCGCAGGCCGACACACTGCCCGCAAGCACGGTGGCCAACGAAGACATCAAGAAGATCTTGTGCGCGATCGATGACCACGTGTGATGCCGGTTCATCCCTGCGCTCTCCTTCGTCGCCCAGCCAACAGCATCGCGATGCCCGCCAGCAGCCAACCTCGTGTGTGTCGATCTGGATCCACCGCCGAGTTGATGCGGCATCCACAGCCCGCCGTCACCCGCGCAGAGATCCCCGATCCTGCGAGGGGACCCGCGATGCGTACACTCATGGACAACGTGAGTGGGTCTCTTGTCTGCGCATTGCCCCACTGTCCCGTCTCAAACAGTGTCGAAAAGCTTGCTCCCGTGTTTTGATAGCAGCGCAGGCCACTTGGCGCGCGGGCGCACAAATCTGCGAGGCCATCTCCGGTGACATCTCCCATGCGGATCGAGCGAAAGCCGGACGCGTTGCTCCAGCCATCGAGATCTGAGAGCACAGGTCCAACGATCATCCGCGAAAAAGCTCCGCCCGTGAAGAGCCAACATCGGATCCCCGAGGTCTCTCTCGCACACAGGTCCAGCGAGCCGGACGCGTCAATGTCCGCGAGCATCAAAGTGCTGTAAGTAGAGGCATTTTCCCAGCCATTTGCGCGGGTGAGCGACGGCCCCGGACGAGCAACCCCAAACTGACCGTTCGCCCAACTGTGGCACATAAAGGTATCGTTTGGCTGTCGCGCACAAAGCTCAGCACGGCCATCTGCGTCAACGTCGGCGAGCCTGATGGTGGACCAAAGCTCAACCGCAGCAAACCCGATCTCGTCACTCCACCGAGGACCATTTTCAGCTGCTAAAAACCCGGTCATCGAAGCTCGCCAACAGCGCATTTCGTTCGGTAGCCGCGCACAAACATCAGCCCGTTGATCGCCGTCGATGTCGCCCATCCGGATGGTGCCATAACGCGCAGGTTCGCCAAAACCTTGCTCGTCAGAGAGTGCGCTCAATTGCGAATAGACTGCAAATTCACGAGCCATAAGCCGATAACAGCTCAACCCTTCTGCCGTGCGAACACAGACCTCTGAGCTGTGCGCTCTGTCGCCGTCGATATCTGCGACAAGCAAGTTGGTCACAGCACTTGTCGTTGTGATTGTTCCCAACACCTCGGCCTGGCCGCGGGGGTTAAGTCTCCAGCAGCGCACCGCGCGGTCTTCGATGGCGCACAAGTCTGCGCGATGATCGCCGTCAAGATCGGCCATTCGAAAGCTCGAGGAGAGTCTTACGGCAGCGTCGCTTGAAGGCTCACCTCCGAGCGCAAACATCGGCCCACTCAGAGTGTTCTCAAATCCATGCCCATTGGCCAACAAGCAGCGAAATCCCTGCTCAGTTCGCGCACAAGCGTCTGCCCGGCCATCCCCATCTACGTCGGTCGAACCGCTCTCTGAGCTCGCATAAAAGCTCGCTGCTTCGAAGGCACAAATGCGCTCTTCGTCGACCTCGCCGTCACAGTCGTTGTCTACGTTGTCACAGGTCTCAACGGAGGGAGGGACACTGCCTGTGCACGCGCTCCATGTGCCTTGTTGGCAACTCTGGCTTCCGGCTCGACATGCGCCTCCGGCAACACCACACGAGCGGGCAATGTTCTCGTCGATCTGTCGATCGCAGTTGTCGTCCACGGCGTTGCACAACTCAACGGCGTTTGGATGAACTGCGGCGTCTCTGTCGTTACAGTCGCGACTCTCGGGGTAGCCATCAGCGTCTCGGTCGGGCTCGCAGCCGTCGCGTGCGAATCCGTTGGCGGGGCTCACACGCATCCGGGCGCCAACGCTGTCGTTGTAGATTCCGTTCGTCGCGATTTGGTCGGTGGGGTGGTTCGCGTTCCACAACAACTGAAAGGCTTGAACGCTCCAGTTTTGCAATTGGGCCTGGACTCCGGTTGGACGTGGATTGGGCCCGGGTGAACAACCGGCTACACACTCAAAGTGCCAGATATCACCACTAATATTTTGACAACATTGTGCTTGCTCTTCGGCGCTGCTGAAGTCGTCTTCGTTTTGGATGTCGACTGCAAATCCGGTCTCGTGGCGGCCACGACCGGGCTCTATAGGGTTGCCGTCGCAGATACCCCGATTATTCGAATACATATAGACCTCCACAGAGGTTCGAAACGTATCGTTCAGCTGCACTCGATTCGAAGCTGCAAGCCGATAAAGGCGATCACGTGCTTCGGGTAGCAGAAACATTCTAATTGCGCCCCACACTCCAGGACCTCTCACAATATTATGCCCTGGCTCTATCGGCACTAAGATACCTGGATGGTGGCACATCAATGTCGCGAATACCTGATTTGCCAGCCCGGCAATCCGTTCAGGCGTGCACGTTGTCAAGCTCGCAGTTACCTGTCCAAGCGTCTGCGCATTTGCACTTTCTGGCCGAAATAGCAGCACCAACAGCAACAGCGTGCCAAACGAAATCCAACCGTGTCGCGCCCTCGCCATTGTGCGTTTTGTTGAACGGCTTGCGTGCTTCACTACGGCAGAGTCCATCCCCAGATCCTACATCGCTTGTCTTGCGGGATTGCGCCAATCAACGGCAGTCTCGCGCCAAGCGGGTGCATACTTACCCCTTGTTGCTTGCTCGCCACGTCCCTGGCGTCGCACCGGTGCGCGCTTGAAACAGACTGGCGAGCGAGCGCTCAGAGAGCCCCACACGCTGTGCAATGGTCGCGAGCTTCTCATCCGTCGTCCGAAGCATCGATTGCGCGAGATGAAACCTCGCATCCGTGACCTCACTTCGATACGAGCGCCCGTGTGTGGCCAGCGCACGCTGCAATGACCTTCGCGACATCGCAAGCACAGTAGCAGCCCGCTCAAGGCTCATCGTCGGATCTAACGCAAGCTGCGAGCGAAGCGCGTGAATCTCGGGAGCGGTCCCTCGAATGCGATCAACGAGCTGCTCGATCTCTTCGCCAATCGCGGGGCCGTCCATGGGATCCATTGTGCGAAATGCCTCGACGCGATCGGTGAACACTTTAAACGGGTGACTCGCACCAAATGCAGACAAAATCCCCACAAACGCAAATCCCACCGCGTTGTCACGGATCACGTTCGCCTGCATTTGTACGCGCTGCAAAAAGTGTGTTCGATGCTCTTTGACCCAGCCGAGCATCACCAACGCGGCCGCCGGATCAATCTCGTCCATCGCGCTGGTGTCCAGGACGACCCGAAAGGTCTCTGCCATGGCGTGCTCATAGAGACCAAGGAGACCGACAATCACCCTCGTCTCGTCAGCGCTCGGACGCCCCCAAACGCGTGCGCCGCCAAGCGTGCTCGACGCGCACCACAGCAGCGCCGATGGGGTTTGCGTGTAGTGTCCCACGGGGTGCTGTCTAAACTGCTCGACGCTCGCCTCAATCATCGACGCGCTGAGCGTATCAGAAATCAGTGGGCTGCGGTGGCGTGCTCACGTTTTGACTTTGCGGATCTAGGGAGCGACGCGCAACCGACACTCTAAGTGTTGCCTCGATCTTTGTGAGGATCGCGTCATTAGTTGCACAATGACGTGCAATTTGCGCGGTTTTGTCGTGCGCAGGACATCCCGTCGTTGGTCGTGCGTGACAGCTGCCAGCGATGGGTGACCAAGTTAAAAATCCACACGTCGTTGGCCGAGCCGCAGTCGGTCTTGCCGCCAAACACCATCACACGCTGCCGCGTTGGATCCGGCGCGACCACCGCAGCGCTGCGTCTCTCAGGCGTGTCCATCTCTGGCGTCACAAAGTCCGCCGGAAAATCACAAAACCCTCCCGGCATAGCTTGCAACTGATCTCCCATCACGTGCGAGGTCACAGTCCCCATCGCGCCCACTGCAATGGCGTCGTTGCGGTTGCCAAGCGCCCCGTCGTCGTGGCCGCCCAAAATCAGCACGCCGTCACCGTCCGCGATCATCCCTGCGTTGATGCGTCCCACGAGGTTGGGATCCATCGCAAGCACCCGCGACCAGGCGTTAGAGCCGAGATCAAGCTTCCACAAATCCTTGTAAAATGGCCCTTGAAACGCGTTTGCGCCGCCCCCGCCGTACACCCACATCGAGCGGCCCACGATCGTACTTGAG
>JANNCG010000723.1:0-4263 GCA_031386385.1 Myxococcales bacterium | reverse complement strand
GTCGCTGAGACTCCGCAAGGTGACGTGGGTGATCAACAACCGACGCACGATGTGGATTCGGTCTCTCGCCGGAAGCACGTCCATGATGTTGACGTTTTATGCCCTCACGCACATGCCTCTCGCCGACGCGACGGCCCTGCTCACAACGACGCCTGTGTGGATTGCGCTCTTGGCGTACGTGCAGTTGCGAGAGAAGCCGGGACGTGGGGTTCCGCTGGCGCTCGTTGTTGCGTTGCTGGGAGTTTGGTTTGTCGAGCAACCGTCGTTCGCGCGGGGAGAATTTGCAGGACTGATTGCGATACTTGCGTCGATGGCCAGCGCAGTCGCGATGGTGTCGCTTCGACGCTTGGGGACAGAGCCTCCTGAGGTGATCGTCTCGCACTTTTCTTTTGTCGCCACGATTGTCACCGCAGTCGCCGTCACGGTAGGCAGCGTGGGCGGAACGCTACGTGTACCGCACGGGTGGTTTGAGTACGCGATCGTCCTCGCTGTGGGCGCGACCGCAACACTCGGTCAGCTCATTATGACGCGGGCCTATGCGCTTGATCGTGCAGCGCGTGTCGGCGGAGTAGGCTGGGTGCAGGTGCTTCTCGCGTTGCTGATCGATGGCGTCCTGCGCCAACAGTGGCCCCACGGCAAGGCGCTGTTTGGGATCGCACTTCTCGTTTTAGCAGGAATTTTACTGTATCTCAGCGCGAGGGAAGCCAATGCAGCAGCCGTAGCACCCACGTCAGCAGACCCAAAACCGACGTAATCCCTAGCCACATCGCGACGGAGGATCCGTGAAAAATAACGCTCACGGGGCGCCTGCGCACGACCGCATAGGGAGCAAAAAGCGCGAGGATCAAGACGGCTGCAAAGAGCGAAGGGCCCATCAGGTGACTCTTGAAAGCGCCAAGAAGCTCTCCGTGAGCGGTGTGCGCAAACGATGTCGTGAGCCCACAACCCGGGCACGCAATACCGGTCATTTTGTGAAACTCACACGGCGGGAGGCCGAGCTGTTGGTGCGTTCCGAAACCCCGCGCGTCGGGATGCAGCTGCCTGGCTGTGTAAACCACCGCAGCAGAGCCCGCCCCAAGCAATGTCCAAGTCAGTAGCCCCAGCGGAGTCGCGGTCTTCCTCAACGGGACCACCGACTCATCCGAGGCTTGCGCAATCACGGAGTCGTGCCCGCAGCGCCGGTGTAGCAGCAACGAAAGCCCGCGTTAACGAAGCGAAATGTGTTGTCCACTTGCGTAAACGCGAAGTTGCACTGAGTGCCAAACGCGAGGTTGTTATAAGAACCACCACGCAAGTTGTAGAAGCCACCCGCAAGCGCAGTGAACTCTTTCGCGTTGCCGCTCATGTCGAGCAGAGTGCCGGCGCCAGCCCAATTTGCATTGCAGCTCGCGAGCGCACCTGCCACGAGGAGGCCGTTTTGGATGCCAGCAGTGCCCAGATCAATGTCGTTGTCGACACCGTTGCAGGTTGTGCCAGAGTATGTGTTGCATGCAGCGTTGTAAGCCCAGTTGCAAGCGCTCGCAGGACTACGACAGCCCACTTGCCACTCTGCCGCAGAACACAATCGCGCGCCGATCGCTCCACACGCAGCCTCTGCTTGGGGTCCCGTAAGGTTGGTCCAAGGCAACACACCCGCACGCGAACACGCCCTGGTGTTGGTAACACCCTGAGCCATCGCAGATGAGTCTGGACGCGAAGCTTCAAACTGCATCGCCCACACGTTGCCTGAGAAGTTCACCCAAGGTGTTTGCACGAAGGACGCGTTCATGCCCGGTGCGCCGCGAGCTTCGTCGACACTTCCGTCACAGTCGTTGTCTAGACCGTCACAGATCTCAGCACCAGCAGCACCCACTGCAGGCGCGTTGCAGGTTGTGCCGAGCTGATTCACGCTGCAAACAAACCGACCCACACCGCCACATGAGCCGATGCCGCCGTTGTTGCAAGCCAACCCGAGGTTTGCAAACGTCTCGTCGATCGCGCCGTTGCAGTTGTCGTCACGTCCGTTGCAGAGCGTTTCAGCCGCCACTGGTTGACCCGTCATCGGATCCACCTGAACGCCTGCTGGATAGTTGCATACAAATCCACGAGCGCCCATGCACGTCGCTGTCGCGCCCATGCACAGCCCTGTCTGTCGACAAATCCCTGCAGGAACAGCGACACCTTCGTCCACGGTCCCGTTGCAATTGTCATCGGCACCGTTGCAAATCTCAGAGTTGCCTCTGAACTGACACGCGTACTCACAGCCGTTTGCTGGATCGTTGTCCAGGTTGTAGAAGCCCGCCGCGCATGCGATCAACCGACAAGCGCCCGTGCGACAAGCCACCGTCGCATTGGCAGCGCCCACACACATCGTGCCGCAGGCTCCGCAATTATTCGGGTCATTTTGCAGGTCAAATCCGTTATCGACCACACCGTTGCAGTCGTCATCGATTCGATTGCATCGCTCAACTGTTGGGCTGCTTGCGCCGACACACCTAAACGATCCTGCCATACACTGCAGCGCGCCCTGACGGCACGCTCCAACCATTGAGCCACAAGCACCCATGGACGGGACGCCGTTGTCGCTCATTCCGTCGCAGTTGTTATCGCGGCCATCACATACCTCTGGCTGCGCGACGACGCCACCCTGACATACCGGCGCACCCATGACGCACACCTGTCGACCAGGACGGCAATCGCCAACACCCGATCCACAGTTGAGTCCAATGCGCATGTCACCGGACAGATCATCGTCGACCATGCCATTGCAGTTATTGTCTACACCGTCACAGAGCTCAATGGTCGGGGTGACTTCACCCATACAACTCGTGCGTCCCATCTGACACACGGTCATTCCTCGGCGACAGGCACCCACGGCGGAGCCGCACGCGATGCCGCCACCTGGGTTGCCTTCGTCGATGGTTCCGTCGCAGTTGTTATCACGGCCGTCACAGACCTCAGCGCCGGTGGGCGTACATGCGTACTCACAGCCGTTCGCGGACATCCCATCGAGGTTGTAGAAGTTGGGCATGCAGTCGGCGACTTGGCACTCGGTGTTCAGCGCGGTGCATGCGCCCATCATCATCCCGTCGTTGCGCGCGCAGCGTGGGTTTGCATTGGGCAGAAGACACGACCGACCGCAAGAGCCACAGTTGCGAACGTCCCCACAGAGGTCCACGTCCTCGTCAATCATGCCATCGCAGTCATCATCGCGACGGTCACACGTTGCGTCATTCATCGCGCCTGGGACGGGCGTACATGCATACTCACAACCGTTGGCCGGGTCACGATCGAGATCGTAGAAGTTGGTATCGCAGCCGTTGGGTGCGATCTGACACATCCCCATCACACAAGCCGGAATCGCTCGCGCTGGCATACACAACACACCACACGCACCACAATTGCGAACGTTGGTCTGCAAGTCAAATCCCTCATCGATTCGACCATCACAGTTGTCGTCGGCGCCGTTGCACACCTCTTCAGCGCCCACCGTACAGCCGTCCGGCACAGGGATATCCCGGTTCGGAACATCTTGCACCATGACCACATCACCGGAGGCGTCTCCGCCATCTCGAATGCCACCTTCGCCACTGCCGTTGCCGTTGTCTCCGACGGGCATTCCGTTGACGCAGTTCAAGCAAAATGGCTCTGAGCGGCAACCATTCATCAACACGCTGGCGCTTGCAAGAAGTGCCAACATCGACCAACGACTGAAGGTGTTCATCGAGCCACCCCGCCCTTGGTTTGAACGTTGTTTTGGTTGGTCTTTGCTCGGCGCTTTCGGCGCGCTAGTACAGATGTCATCGCGATCATTCCTAGCAATATTGCTCGTGAATTAAGGGGATTCTTTGAAACACCGCCCAGGGGCGATACACTGCAGCCGCCGCCAGACGAGATCACGCGATCCGCTGGGACGTTCATACCGGGGTTGTTTGGCGCTGCAAGGCACTGACCATTGCGGCATGTTTGATCCGCAGGGCAGCGAACCACCGAGCAGGGATCGTCTAGACACATTCCCGTGACGGGATCACAAGCGGTCCCACGTGGGCAGGACACTCCCGCACCACACATTGAAACGCCGCACATTCCCGTTGTGGGATTGCACACACGGTTCTCTGGGCAGTTGACCATCGCGCAACGATTCATTGCTGGATCATTGGCGCAAACGCCACGCTCACATCGCTGACCCATGGGGCAGGTCACTCCTGCACACGAAGGAGCACAGGTCCCTTCGTAGCAAGCTTGGCCCATGGGGCAGTTCACGCCAGCGCATGGATTGGGGAC
>JANNCG010000720.1:0-6097 GCA_031386385.1 Myxococcales bacterium | reverse complement strand
CCAGCAGACCGCGTTGCGGGGACGTTAAACCGGTCCAACAACCAACGCGTAATCGGCCCAAAAATCTCTCCGTCTTCGCGCGCACTGGCTGAAAATATCCGCACATCCGGAGCGCTCAAGAGTCTCTCGACTGCGTGTCTCAGCAGTCTCGTTCGTCCCATCCCCGATGGTGCAGCCACTGCAATGACGGCGCCTTCTTTGGCTCGGATAAATCGATCCAGCGCACCATCAAGCGAAGAGGTTTCTCGCGCGCGCTCCAGCAGTGGGGCGTCCACGGGCAACGGGTTGGTCGCAGCTGTCCCTACGGCCGTTCCGCAAAGTGGGCAGCTTCTTCGGCCCGTTCGTTGAATGAGACCGCAACCTGGGCAGGTGCTCCAGGTTCCTTCGACCATGATAGAGTTTGAGGGTGAATCCTCCATAGCAAGAGATTCACCATACTCGACCGCCCATTGTCGAGGAGCTCTAACGTGATTCGGGTTTAAAGCCGAGATTTCCGACGCTATCGACGGAGTTCGAGGGGTTTTGTACTCGTTGGCGCGTTGGAGATGCCGGTCGTCGTGTTGCACCGCGCCGATTAGAGACCTCTTGATTTTGCACTTGCTGCGTGACCGAAGAGTTTTCAACGACAGCCGCGCTTGGCGACGCGCTCGCTGCTGCGGCCACTTGGGCGGCGTTATTCGATGCAACAATCGAGTCAATCTGTCGTCGAAGCCGCGCCCGGGTCACATCGTCCGAAGCAGAGGCGTACGCCTGGCGAAGTTGCGAAAGCGCGGTTGCGGTATCTCCACGGCTCAGCGAAGCTTGAATAGCATTGTCGAGCGGGGACCTTGGATCAGGTGACGTCCCTGCGATTTCAGTGCCCGGAGCGCCCGCGTTGGACATGGCGTAGTTGACAGTGGGTGGGGACGCGGTGGGAGCCACGGCGTTTCGGGGCTGCGGTTGCATGATGTTTTGCTGAGTTTGGGCTCGTAGATTAGTTTGGGCGTAGTTTGAGCCCACCGCTGAGCCTTGGGCAGCACTGGTGGTGTTGTTGTCAGCACCCGCGACGGGCTGCTGCCACTGTCGCTGCACTTGTGGAGCGGCTTGAGCGGGCGCGTTTGTTGACCCAACGCTGTTGCCAAAATCCTGACTCGCCTGATCGTCTGCAGATTGTGCGCCCAATGCGGCTGGGGCGAACTCACCAACGCTCCCGGACCGATGTGCGCTCGGAGCTCCGCGTCCGCCACGTGCGTTCTCTAGCGTGGGCTGTTCGCTCTCAGCCAAGGCTGGAGTCGGAGTCGACGGAACCGTGGGCTGCCCCTCGGCTCGGCGAAAATCAGTGGGTCGGGCGTTCGGTTCGGCCGCGATCCCTCGGATTCGCGGTGCAACAGCCGTTGGCGCAGTGCCCGCACTGCCGCGAGGCTGTTCGGGGTTCACTTCGACCGCAGGAACAACTGTCCGTGCACGACCATCTTCACTCACAGCGAGCTGCTGTGATGGTGAATAGAGTGTGGTTATTCCCACGCCGACCGCCACGACAAAGACCGCCGCCATAGCCACCTCACGACGCATTGCAAGCGTGGCGACGCGGTCTAGCCAGCGTGAGCTCGCTCGAAGCTCGACAACCTTTGGGGCATCAGGGACCGGGTCCGCGTTGCTCATCAACGGTGTCTGGTTCGACGCAGCAACGGCAACCATTTTCGAGACACTGTCGCGGGAGTTCGCAGACCGCTGGCCCGAGCGATCTGGATCGCCGATCGCCTTGCCACTCACGGGATTCGCAGAGCCCGCGGCGCCCTGTCTCGCATCGATAATCGCGAGAAGCTCTGGGCTAATTTCTGGCGGTGAAGCGAGGGCAATCAGGCTGGCCGCGCGGCGTCCTCGTTGAAGCATGGTCCACTCCGCGTGACAGCTCGCACAGCTGTCCAAGTGTTGATGAACGGCTGCTTGACGCACGTCATCAAGCTCGCCATAGGCGAGGTCGATCAGAGTGTCTTTTGTCGTTTCGCAGTTCATCATGAAAAAATCCTACTGAAAGTGTCTAAGTACGAAGTCGTGTTCGAGAGTGGGTTGCCGTCAGGAGTGGTTTGGTGAGTCCAGACCCTAGCCAGAAGCTTTGGCATAGTCCTCGTATTCGGCAAGCGCTGCTTGGAGTCTCTCAAGCGCGTACCTCATTCGGCTTTTAACGGTGTTTTCTGGTGCGGCGACTATTTCTGCAATTTCTTTAAATGCCAATCCCGACTGTTCGCGAAGAAGAAATACCTCTCGTTGATCGTCGGGAAGCGACTCGATCGCCTCAATCAATCGAAGCTGGAGTTGCTGGTTAATTGCTCCTCGATCCGCCAAGAGACCCTGGTCAGCGATGGTTTCGCCGAGGGTAGGTCCTTCGTCGGAGCTGGAAGAATTTCTACTGTTCTGTTCCAAAGACGGATGACGTCGCAAAACGGCCTTCCGCGCTTGGTCGATGCAGAGATTTCTCGCGACGGTGTACAGCCAAGTTGAAAACTTGCTGGATCGCTGAAAGTCTTTGAGGCCGCTAACCACCCGAATCCACGTGTCTTGCAGGAGTTCTTGCGCGGTCGCCGGGATTTTTACCGATCGAAGAATAAAGTTGAACAACCCCGTCTGGTGCCGCCGAATAAGCTGCTCAAACGCTCGGCTCTCTCCCAGGCGATAACGCTCAAGGAGTTCTTCATCAGAAGGCTGACCGGGAGGAGGGGGCACGGAGTTTCAATCGGCGAATCTATCCCGCCCTTCATCCAGAAACGAGCATTGAATGAAGAGTCGAATTACCGGGTGGTCACCGCCGAGCGAGATTTTTTGACAACCTTGTCACTGTTGCGTGGTTCAAACGATAGGGCCTTTGCAGAGCTGTACCGTTTGAGGTACCTCTTATTGGGGCTTAGCCCCTTAGCTCCGGGTCGAACGAGCGTCCCGCGGCAATTTTAAAAATCGTAAGAAAATGCAGCCCGCGGCGTAAAAAACGGATAGCTTGCCCACCTTTTTTCACACTTCATCACCCCGCGGCGCCGGGATTCGTTATAACAACGAACCGAATCGCGCCCCTAGTGGCCCTGCAAACGGTGGAACATTTCATCGGAGATCAATCGACATGCGTGTTTTGTTGGCACTTATTCTCAGCGTTACAGTGATTTTTGGATCGAGTTCAGCAATGGCTCAGTCCGATTCGGGGCTCACCATGATGGGGTCCGTCGGTAGCGCCGACGCCTCCGCTGAGGATCCCGCGAGTCAAAGTATGTTCTCGACCGACGCGGGAGCGTCCATGAGCGGCGAGCAATTTCAAGTTCGGCTGCGCGATTTAGAGCAACGAATCAACGAGCTAAAAGAAGAGATTTTTCGCTCAAAAGCTCGTCTATCATTGCTCGCAGAGTCCATCTTGAACAACGTGATCGGTGGCGCTCGAGCAGTCATCCAGCACGAGAATCAAATGGGCGCTCTGTTTCGTCTTGTTCGAGCTGTGTATGCACTCGATGGCGCACCGATCCTGACCCGCACCGATGACAACGGCTCACTCGCCGAGCAGCGTGAATTCTCTGTATACAATGGCCAGATCGCAGCCGGCGATCACTCACTTAGCGTGAGCTTAGAGTACCAAGGCAACGGGTACGGCGTTTTCAATTACGTCAAAGGCTACACGTTTCGTCAGCGCAATACGCAGAGCTTCACGATCAGTGAAGGCAAGGCCATTCAGATTCGCGTTGTTGGTTACGAGCAGGGTGGCCCAACGACGCCTCCCGATGAGCGTCCCGCGATTCGATACATCACCCGAATCCTTTCGCTTCGTGATTTGCAGGATAACGACACACAGCCAGCGGCCACTCCGCCAGCTGCTGGTGACACTGCTGCGACACCCGCAACCCCTGCGCAGGGTGGGGGTCGATGAAATCGACGATTCTCTCGTCGGTCAAAGTAGGTCTGCTCCTCTCGCTCATTTCGCTGAGCGCAGGGGCGCAATCTGTTGAGTCCGCGACGCGCACGACTACCGAGTTAGAGGCTCGCGCAACCGGTCTTGAGCAATACATCCCGCGCGCCGTTGCGGCACCTACACAAACGGTGTCTTACACTGAGCGCTTCGCCGACGGCGAAATCATGTACCGCAGCCGGGACTACGCTCACGCAGCGGTGTTGTTCACAGACATCGTGACGAATTTTCGGGACAGCCCGGCGTTTGCAAATTCGCTCTTTTTGCTGGGTGAATCGCTCTATGAAGCGGGAGATCGCTACGGCGCTCGGTCGCGGTTTCGCGAGATTCTCACACACGCAGCAGATCCGCTTTTTCGTCCTTGGATTCAGCGGTCTCTTGGTCGGCTCATTGAGATCGCGCTTCGCACGGGCGACGTGGCTGGGATGGAAGAGATGTTCGCGCGTCTCAATCAAATTCCACCTGGGGACATTGAAGCACAGACGACTTACTACCGAGGCAAGTACCTCTTTCTACGGCCCAATCCCGACTACAACGCTGCACGAACCGCCTTCGAATCAATCGCTACATCAGCCCCCATTTATCCGCAGGCGCGCTATTTTTTGGGAGCCATTCTCACGGCGCAAGAGCGCTTTCCTGAAGCGATTACGGCCTTTCAGCGCGTGACACAGATTGATCCTCAGGGTGACCAGCAGAAGCAGCAGGTGATTGATCTGGCGTTTTTGGCCATCGGTCGCTTGCAGCTTGAGCGATCTGAGTATGACGCCGCAGTGGAGGCCTACCAGCAAGTGGGTCGCAACTCTCTGTTTTTTGATCGCGCGCTCTTTGAGCAAGCGTGGGCATTTATTCGAGCTGGAGACGCCATTCGCGCTGAGCGCGCTCTCGAGGTGTTGGCGATTTCAAATCCCGATTCGTTTCTGATTCCAGAGGGCAAATTGCTTTGGGGCAATCTGCTTCTTCGCACCGGTCGCTTTGATCGTGCGCAGCAAGTCTTCACTGAAGTTCGGACCGTGTACGGGCCCGTGAGCCAACGAATGGAACAAGTCGTGGCGCAAACCACGGACCCGCAGGTGTACTTTCAACAGCTCCTTCTGATGAACCAGGTTTTCGATGCCTCGGGGTTGTTGCCTCAGCCGGCGGTTGCGTACCTCCGAAGCGAAGGGACGCTTGATCAAGCCATCTCGGTCGTGTCCGATTTGAACATTTGTCGGCAGTACGTCCGTGACAGCGAGGATCTGATCGCTCGCCTAAATGCAGCGATTAACTCTCCATCAAGAGCCCACGTGTTTCGTGAGCTACGTGTCGCAAGGGAGCAGGGATTTCAGGTTCAAAACCGCATCACGCAGGCTCGCGCCGAGCTTGCCGCTGCGTTGGATTCGGCAGGTTCAGGCGTCGCCGATGCAAACCTCCAGGGCGTGATTACGCAGCGCCAAGGGATTGAAAATAGCATCCGACGCTTGCCGATTGATGACGCAGGTGTGCGTCGACGTGATCGTGCCGCAGAGGCAGAGTTCACTACGGTGGGTCAAGAGCTCCAACGCAATGATCAACGAGTGTCAAACCTCGAAGCCATGCTTGTCGCGATGGAGCGATACTTAACCGACGGTCGAACTCAACGGGGCAACGCCGACACGACAGGCCTACGCAACGAGCTCGCGCAGCATCGCAACGCCGTAGTGTCCTATCGAGCACGGATCGCAGAGCTCCGCCGGCAGATTACTGCGGGCCGGGCGCAGATCGGGGTGGGCGACCCTCGGTATCAACGCGATCTCGAGATCGCTCGTGAAACACGCGATCTTCTACAACGTCAGGCAGATATTTTGCGTGGCGCAAACAGGCTCCCTGGTGAAGCCGCAGCTCTCATGGGTCGACTTGACGACGCAGAGCGACGAGTCCTCGCGTTTGATCAACGGGTGCAGACCGTCGTTGACGAGCGCATGTCCGGTGTTCGCTCACAGGTGCAAGAAGAAGAGCGAAACGTATCAGGTTATCGCGTTCGCTTGGCGGATCTTGAGCGCGAAGCCGCAGATGTCGTTGGGCGCAGCGTGATGGAAAACATCAACAACGTGCGATTGCATTTCTATCGGATCGTACTTCGTGCGGATCTTGGTCTGGTCGATGTGGCCTGGGAAGAGCGCGAGAACCATAACAACCGCGCGCGCATCTTGGCCGAAG
>JANNCG010000708.1:0-6138 GCA_031386385.1 Myxococcales bacterium | reverse complement strand
AGCGCACCACCCAACACCAGGGCCACAATGCGCGTCCGCTCAACGCTCACCCCTCGCGCCGTCAACGCCGCAGGAAACTCTCCCGCCGCATGCACACGCAACCCCCACGGAGTGCGCGAGAGCAAAACAGACACCAACGCTACACTGGCCATCGCCAGATACACCACCGGCTGCGAAAACGCCTCAGCCACTGCGACCCAACCGATGCTCCCGTTTCGGGCAGCGCGGGTGAAAAGTGGCGGAGAGTTCGACGCACTATCGTAGATCACTTTGAGCGCGACGCGTGTGGCGGCGGCGGCAAAGAGGTTGACCGCGACACCGGCAACAATCGCATTGGCCCGAAAAACCACAGTCGAAACAGCAAATATGCCACCCAATAGTGCGCCCATGATCACCGCGCACAGACACGCCACAAACAGCGAGCCCGTCGCGAGAGCGCCAACGGCGGCGGCGAAAGCTCCCGCGAGAAGATATCCTTCAAGAGCGATATTTGCGATCCCCGCACGCTCACTTAGCGTCCCTCCCAACGAGGCCAACACAAGCGGTGTTGAGGCGATTAAGCATTGAGCTAAAAAAACGAGCAACGTATCCATGATGTCTACCCGTGCTCCCTTTGGACTCGCGCCGCTTGCTGACCAATCACCGCACCGACGGACAAAAGGACGACCGCTTGCACCAGGGCGAGAGTGTCGCTCGGGACCAGCGCGTTGATGGTCAATCCCCCCTGCGCGAGAGATGCAAATAGCAGCGCAGCGGCGCACAGAGCGAGCGGCGTTCGCCCACCAAGCATGGCCACGGCGATGCCCGCAAAGCCCACACCCACACCGAGGCCATCTTCAGCATATCCCTTAAATCCCAGGACATAGTGCACACCGCAGAGCGCAGCGATCGCTCCGGAGATGGCCATCGTGCGCACCGTTGTGGCGCCCACGTTAATGCCCGCAGCAGCTGCTGCGTGAGCGTTGTTTCCGATCGCGCGGATGCGCAACCCCCCGCGCGTGCGATCAGAATACCACTGCGACACCCACGGAATCACCAGCGACGCGAGCAGCACCCACGACAACGACGACCCACGCATCCCGTGAAACAAATGATCCAACCCCGGAACCCGTGCGCCCGCAGACACCGGGGCGGTATGAATTTGCGCCCCCATCCGCAGCGGCCCGCCGTACAGATACGTGACGATCACGCTCATCAAGCCGTTGAGCATTAGCGTTGTCAGCACCTCGTGTGCGCCCCGTTTGGCCTTGAGCCAACCAGGGATCGCGCCCCACATCGCCCCCGCCGCCGCACAGCACAACCCTGTGATCAACGCGCCAAGTATCCAGTGAAATCCCTGTGGAATCCTCGCTCCCACCAACGCCGCCACGAGCACTCCGACCGCCACCTGTCCTTCGGCACCGACGTTAAACAAACCCGCGCGAAGGGCAAACGCGACGCTTGTTCCGGTGAGCAATAGGGGAGTGGCTTTGGCCAATGTCTGGGCCAAGCCATAGGGGCTGCCAAAGGCGCCAACAAACGCGAGCTGCGCGATTTGTAGCGGAGCCCCGCCCGCCAACCAAATGGCCACGTTCATTGTGAGGACACACACCGCTAAAGCGATCACCCAAGGGCGCCAGTTCACAGCGACACCTCCGCCCCAACCATCAACGGTCCAAGCTTCTCATCTGTTGCATCAACTGCTGCAAATTCTGCGACAAAATGACCATCTCGCATAACGACTACGCGATCACTCAGCTCGCGCAGCTCGTCAAGTGACGAGCTCACAAGCAGCGTCGCGAGCCCCGCTGTCTTCGCCTCAAGCACCCGCTGACGAATCGTCGCAGCCGCCCCAAGGTCCACACCACGGGTAGGTTGCGCGAGCAGCAACACGGTCAAGTTTGCGCGCTGTAGCTCGCGTGCGACCAGGACTTTTTGCGCATTGCCGCCCGACAGTGTTTGCACACTTTGCTTGGGATTTGGCGGACGAATATCAAATCGCTCGATCATTTTTTGCGCGTGCAATTGCAGCTCGGCGTCATTGAGAATCCCTTCGCCCGCGAGCAGCTCAGTGTTGCCGAGCGCGAGGTTTTCAGTGATCGACAGGGCCCCACAGAGCCCCGCACCTCCCCGATCTTCGGGCACAAATCCGAGACCCGCTTCACGTCTTTGCGCCACCGTGAGCGATGTGAGCACTCTGTCGCGCAGCTTGATCTCGCCGGACTCCACACGCACAAGCCCCGCGAGCGCAGCGAAGAGAGCAGCCTGTCCGTTGCCCTCGACACCGGCGATTCCGAGGATTTCTCCAGCACGAATTGCAAATGAGATGTCCACCACGCCCGGGCAACAGAGCTTGTCGACTCGCAGCGATTGGGCACCCAATCCCTCGTTGCGCGTGTGCGACGCAGTCGGAAGCTCGCCTCCCACCATCGCGTGCGCGACCTCTTCAGGCGTCAGCTCACTGCGAGGACGCGCGAGCTCTACTCGGCCACGCCGCAGCACCACAATGTCGTCCGCGACAGAGAACACCTCTTCGAGCTTATGGGAGATCAACAACACCGCGGCACCTTCGTCAGCAAGCCCGCGCAAGAGCTTGAGCAAGCTCTGAATCTCCATCGGCGACAGCACTGCAGTGGGCTCATCAAACAGCAGCACATTGGCCCCCGCATCAAGGACCCGCAAAAGCTCAACCCGCTGCCGCTCACCCACAGAGAGGTCTTCGATTTTTGCCTGTGGATTCACAGTAAATTTGTACTTCTCTGCGAGCGCTGACACGCGCTTTTCAGCCGCCTTGCGATCGAAAAACATACCCAGCGGACCCGTCCTTGGCTCCCGGCCGAGCACAACGTTTTCGCTCACGGTCATTGTGTCAACCAACACCCAGTGCTGATGCACTACGCCTACCCCCTGCTCAACAGCTTCGCGCGGACTCCAGCCCGTCACGTCTTTGCCGCGAACAGAGATCGTCCCTCGGTCGGCGCTCACCAATCCGCAGGCGACGTTGACGACGGTACTTTTGCCCGCGCCGTTTTCGCCCACGAGCGCACAAATTTTGCCCGCGCGTAGGGTGAGCGAGACATCGTTAAGCACGCTCTGCGCTGAAAAACTTCGGCTAATATGTGATAACTCAAACAACTCGGCGGTCACGAAATGGCTGACGAGGGTACATCGATTCGGTGCCCCCATCAGACCAATTTGGCATATTGTCCGCGCGAATTACTCACTCGTATGAACGTCCCTCGGTCGCGTCAAAGCTCTCTCTGGGCTCTCACGTTAGGCGCTCTCGTTAGGGCAGCGGATTCGCTCGCGGATACGCCGCCGAGGGTGGTGTATGTCCCTGATATCAGCGTCGAGAATCTCGTCGGGACCAACGAAAACGCCTCTGTTTTGCTCGAAATCACCGTGACCGAGACTGGCACCGTCGGCGACCCGGTGATCCGCGAGGGGCTCAACCGTGAGACCGATCTGCGCGTTCTCGATGCGGTGAACCAAATGCGATTTACGCCCGCAGAGCGCGACGGGCAACCGGTTCGAGCGCGGGTGCGGTTTAGGTTTCGAGTGCGTCACGTCAGTGCGCCAACAACCAGCACGACACCAGCGACAGCCCAGACAAGCACAACCACACCCACAACCACCGAGAATCAATCCACCAGCACAACACCACGCAATACCACCGCTGCTGCTGGACTCCCGCGCCCGCGACCCCGCGCGACGCCACGCAATGAGGATGGAGAGCAGGTCGTCACAGTGCGGGGATTGCGACCAGAACCGGGCGCCGCGACGCGTGAGATTTTGCGCGCAGAAGAGCTCACCTCCGTCCCCGGAACCTTTGGCGAACCCTTGCGTGTGATCGCCTCGCTGCCCGGTGTCGGCCGCTCGCCTTTGGGCGTCGGATTTTTTCTTGTCCGTGGCGCCTCGTTTGAGAACACGGGGTTTATTGTGGACGGGTTTCCGGTGTTAAACCTGTACCACTTTGGTGCGGGACCCTCGGTGATCGCCTCGCCGTTTGTCTCGTCCCTTGAGTTTGAACCCGGAAACTACCCCCTCGCGTTTGGTCGCTTCTCTGCCGGGCTGATTCAAGTTCGCACCGATGTCCCACGTCCTCGCGCACCGAGGGTCATCGCCGAAGTCGATCTGTTGCGAGCCTCGGCCTTTGCAGCACTCCCCGTGGGACGCACGGGGTCGATCTCATTCGCAGTTCGCCGCAGCTACTACGATCCCTTCTTGGCCATCATCACACCGGGGGTGTACGTGGGATTTGCGGACGCGCAGTTTCGCTACGAGGTGGACCTGTTTGAGCGAACACGACTGACGTGGTTTACCTTCGCGTCTACCGATCGTTTTACTGTCGGACCGCAAGGCGCGTTTGTCGCGAGCCCATACCGCTCGGGACTGGACTACTCATTTTGGCGCAGCATCGCTCGTTTAGAATACCGCCCATCGCAAGACGTCCGTGTCGAATACGCAGGAATGATCGGCTGGGACCGCGTCGATGTCCTCTCCAATCGCCGAGTGTCAACACAGATCCCAGGGGGTCCAACGCGAACCAATGAGACCGCAACACTGCAAGGCAATGTGTTTGGCCAACGTCTCACCGCGCGGGCGAAGCTGTCTCCAACTCACGCCATTCATGTCGGGCTCGACACGTTGGCGCAAGAGTACCGTGTCGTCACTTCACTTCGATCCAACACCGTAGACGCCACCGAACTGACCCAGATCAACGCAGCGCTGTTCGCTGAACATGTCTTATCGCTGTCGCCTGTTGAGCTGGTCACGGGGCTGCGTGTTGACTACGCACGCTACGCAGAATACCAGCGATTTCTCATGGAACCGCGCTTTTTAGCCCGCATCAAAGCGCACCGAATGCTCACTATCGTCGGCGCCACGGGGCTGTTTCACCAGCTGCCAAATGCGCTCTTGATGGTGTCGGGGTTCGCTCTTCCGCCTCAGCGCGCTTGGCAAAATTCAGTGGGGTTTGAGCTCGACGTCGGCGCCCTCTTCGACGCGCGTGTCACCGGATATTACAACCATCTTTTTGATCTTCCGGCGTTTGGAGGGATCGCGCCTTCGATTGGTGACCCCGTCGAGTCCGGCGACATTGGCGTGGATTCTACCTCGCTGTTTAGCACTCAAGGGCGTGCCTATGGTCTTGAGCTTTTTCTTCGTCGGCGCTTAGAGCGGGGGATCTTTGGCTGGATTAGTTACACATTATCTCGCAGCGAGCGGGTCAAATCAAACGGCAACGTCTCGCTGTTCAACTACGACCAGACGCACGTCTTCAACGTGGCTTTGTCCTGGAAAATCAACGACCGATGGCGCGTCGGCGCGCGCTTTCAGTTCGCCTCAGGGTCGCCCACTGCCAACTTGATTGGAGCAGGTTTTGACACCGACAGTCGCGAGTACACACCCCTGACTTCGGCGGATATGTTGGCGCGCAATCCCAGCTCAAACCAGCTTGATGTTCGCGTGGACTACACCTTTCGTGTGTGGCGCTTAAAGATGAACGCCTTTCTCGACGTGATTAACATCTACAACGCGCAAAACGGTGACCTGGGTTGGACCTATCGCTACGACTACAGTCAACGTGTCCCTGGTGGGGGCATCCCAATCCTCCCTACCATCGGGCTGAGGGCCGAGCTATGAGCCGATATTTCTCAGCTATTTTACTCGCTGCAAGCGTCTCATGTGCGGCTCCATTTCCTGCGATTAACCTGGTCGATTCGCCTCGCATTCTGCTGATCGCGCCCTCGCCTACCGCTGTGCTCCCCGGCGAGACAATGACCGCTCAGCTCTTGATCGCGGGCGGCGAAGTGACCGTGAGCAAGTGGCGCGTGTGTGTTCCTCTCAAAATTGATCCGGCACCTGAGCAGCGCTGTCTTGATGGGCAAGGGTTGATCGCTTTTAATCAAACCGGAGGAGACACTCTTCGCTGGCCCGTGACCAGCGATGAGAACGAGCTTGGCCGTTTTGTGATCGGCGCCAATGTGGATGAACGCGGCAATATTCCTCAACCTGCGCGGCTGCTCACGGAGGTGCAAACCAACGGACTAGAGGTTCTCATTTATGTCGAGGGGACCGCAGGGACAACCACGGTTCGCGCGTTTAAGCGCGCCCTGTTGCTCATTCGACCGATGAGAGAAACTGTGGCGATTGTCCCCG
>JANNCG010000640.1:0-2908 GCA_031386385.1 Myxococcales bacterium | reverse complement strand
TCGCCCGACAGCAGGGCGCGGACGAGCAGCGAGGAGACGTACGCAAACACTGGGTACTTGTCCTTATCTATCGCCTCAACATCGGCCTTTGAGTCCACAAACAGCCCCACCAAATCTACACGCTGCGCGTCGACCGCGTGCATGAGCCCTGTCATACCCCAGCGGTCGCGCTCGTTGGGATCTTGACCCTGCGCAAACATCTTTTCAAGCACCATGTAGTCGCCTGAGTAGACCGCTCGCCAGTACTCAGATGGGTTCAAGACCTCGTCGGCAAGGCGCTGTACCGGTGGCGGAGTGACGTCCATCCCGTGCTTCAGCAAAATGTCTGCGAAGTTTGCTCGCAGCTCTTTTCGCTGCAAAAACACCGTCAGTCCGGTCTCGCCATCACGCCCAGGGATCGTCGGGTCAGCCCCGCTCTCCAGCAGCGCCCGAACGCACAAGACGTTGCCTTTCTTCGCCGCTGAGACAAGCACCGGCTCGCCGTTGTTGGGGGCGATGATGTTTGCATCCGCGCCTGCAGCGAGCAGAGTTTGGACGATGTCGAGGCGATCGTTGGTTACCGCCACGTGAAGCATTGAGCCGTGGTAACGATCGCGAACATTGGGAGAAGCGCCGGCGGCCAACAGGTAGCTGATGCACTCTAGGTTTGCGCTGTGGACGGCGCTCATCAGGGGTGTCCCCACCAGACTGCCAATGGGATTGCCGCCTCGCTCGACCAAGAGCTTCAGGATCTCAAGGTGGTTGGTCGCGTTGTGTACCGGTGTCTGGTGCCAGTCGTTGACCGCATTCACCTCCGCGCCGTGCTCAAGCAGAAGCCTCACGAGCTCTTCGTTGCCGGTGGACGCAGCGTTGCCTAGCACGGTGGTTCCATATTGTTCTGCGCGGTTCACGAGAGCACCTTTGCTCAGCAAAAAACCGAGCATCTCAACGTCCTGCTTTTCGATCACTCGGCTTAACAACGGCGAGCACTTGATCTCTGGCCCCGGCTCAAACGCTACCCCCGCGTTGATAAACGCCTTGACCTCCTCGCTTCGGTCGAGGTCGTACCAAATGGAGAGCGTGCCCCAATTTTGTTGGCTCGCGAGCTGCGAAATACTCAGCCCTTGCTCGCTTGGTTCGAGCACAATAATCTGCTGAAAATCGGGTTTAACTTTTTCGCCCGCCACCGCGTACGGCGTGCGGGAGTAGACATCAACACAGTCCATTCGGGCGCCTGCGGTAAGCAAGCGTCGTAGCAACGGCGTGCACAGTTCATCCGAAGGATCATACTTGTAGCTCCCTGCCAACGAGTGCAATGGCGTGGCCCCCTGCGAGTCCCGCGCGTCGAGCTTGGCGCCGTGTTTAACCAGGTAGTCAAAGATCTCAAGGTTGGGGTAGTGCGTGCAGACCTGATGCATCGGAGTCTCGTCGCCGAACTCTTTGTGACCGCTTAGGGGGGCTCCGTGCTCGTGCAGCATCGTCACGAATTTGAGGTTGGTCTTCATGATGGCGGACGAGAGCAGGTCGTTCCAGTGCTTCTCTGAGACTTCGCCAACGGCCTTTAAGACCGCGAGAGTGACGCCTTCGTGCTCTTCCCAAACTGAACCCATCAGTCCGATGGGCTGCTTGTCAGCGCTTGATCCTCTGGCGCCGTGGGCGATCAACAAATTGACAATGTTCTCGTTGTTTTGCGTGACGGCTGTGTACAACGGGCTGACATCCCACTCGCCTTCGGGGTTGGGATCGAGCCCACCCTTCAACAACACCTCGACACCCTCTTCGCTGCCCGCATCGGCGGCGCGATACAACAGCGATTTGTGCGACAGATCTCGCAAGTTGAGGTCAAATCCGCCCGCTGTGATCAGCGCCAGCGCCTCACTGTATCGCTCTGGTCGCCCCGAGATAGCCAGCTGCCAGATCGCGTCGCGTGCTCTCTCAGCTTCTGTGGCGGGCTCTACGTCAAGACCGACGGCGACAGTCAACTCTTCCGACGCAGCGAGCTCAAGGGCATAGTCGCGGGGCGAAGCGCCAAACTTGTCCGTTGTGGTGGTGAGTCCTCCGTGTTGTCGGAGCATTCGCACCATTGCGCTGTTGTTGTCGCGCACGGCAATGTGCATCGCTGTGTCCCCCGAGCGGTTGAGCGGAGCGTTGGGATTTGCGCCGTGGCTTAACAGCTGCTCAACGAGGTCTTCGCGCCCTTTTTGCACGGCCGTGCGAAAGGCTGAGCGGTCGTTGTGAGAGACAAATCGGGCGTCCGCTCCAAGCTCTAACAGCAGGGCAAAGTCTGCAGCGTTCTCTTTGCTAATGGCGTGATCGAGCGCGTCTTCGCCCCAGGGATTCACCGCCGTTAGGTCAGCGCCACGGGAGTGCAAATATCGGACAGCCTCTGGATGGCTCCAGTTAAACGCGGTGCGCAACGCGGTGTCGCCGCTGTTGTCTTTGAGCTCAAGACCAACCCCCCGGTCAATCAACAAACCGAGCCGCTCAATCGAGCCGCCCTCAGCGGCCTTGATCAGCGCGGTCTCTTTGCTCGATTCAACCCGAGCGTCGAGCGAAATTCCAATGGCCAAGTACGCCAACATGACCTCCGTGGGTCCGTCTTTGCACGCGTTGAGAAACTGATCGTGCGAGTCCTTTGAGAGGTCTGCGTGCTGCCCGTTGGCCGCGAGAATGGCTTTGGCTTCTGTGATCTGCATGGGCTAAAACCCTATCACAAAATCACACTATACTGAGCGAATTTCATGCGTTTACAGCGAGTGTGTGCGTGTCACTTCTCAAGCGCTGCCCGTAGTCGCTTGTCGCTGCCCATTCGCCAGATCCGCATGTCGAGAACGTAGTGATGGATGGCGATGCTCCAAAACAACGCGAGCAACCAACGCGACAGCGGGACTCCCCACACGGTCACATTCTTGACTGGATCGATCGACGG
>JANNCG010000602.1:0-6500 GCA_031386385.1 Myxococcales bacterium | reverse complement strand
CAAATGGCAGCAGTAAACCGCGATGCTTGCTCACGCGTCCGCTCCGAGGACCGGCAGGACCTTTCGCCTTGCAGTAGCCTTAACCTCGCTGGTGACCGCGCGATCCATGGACTCAATCGTCGCTTCGACGGAGTGTTTGTTCGCTCGCTGGACCATCACTGTTGCAAGCACTCCCGGTCCGGCCCCATCGGTGTGCTCGATATGGACGATCTCGTTTTGCGCGGTGCGACCACTCCATCGCTTGTCGTCGCCTCGCGAGGGACCCTCGATCAGCACCCGCTGACGTGTACCCACCAGTGTCGCGAGCCGATCGCGCAGCTGCTTCTCACTGATCTCAAACAGGGCCAACAGTCGTGTCTGTTTTTCTCCCTCAGCGACATCGTCCTGCATCTTCAATGCGGGGGTGTATGGCCGTGGTGAGTACTTAAATGCAAACACCCCGGCAAACCCAACCTCATCAATGAGCGACAAGGTGTCTTTAAATTCTGCGTCTGTTTCTCCAGGAAATCCAACGATCACGTCGGTACTGAGAGTCATCCCAGCCCGCGACTCTTTCAGCTTGTTGGCGCGCAAAACGTACTCTGCGCGAGTGTACCTGCGGATCATGCGCTTCAGCACCCGATCGTTGCCGGACTGCACTGGGAGATGAACATGGGAAGCGAGCATCTCGATCTCGCGATGTGCAAGCAAGAGCGCGTCCGTCACATGGCGCGGATGGGGCGAGGTGTACCGGAGGCGCGTCAACGAGGGAACCTCCGCGGCAATTCGGCGCAACAGCTCGGCAAACTGTGAGCGCTCGCTGTCGTCTGGGTCAGCGGGTACCGTGGGGTCTTGAAAGCTGTTCACGGTCTGACCAAGAAGGATGATTTCGCGCGTTCCGGCAGAGACCAATCGTTGAATCTCTTCGACGATGTCCACCGCGCTGCGATAGCGCTCAGGGCCACGGGTGTACGGAACAATGCAAAACGAGCAACGCTCGTCGCACCCCTTCATCGTCGTGACATACGCACTGGTCGCCACCCCAGTGCTGAGCACTTGGTTGGTCAAAAACTGTGGAGATTCAGTGTCAAACTGGGCCCGAACAATCGGCGGCCGCCCTCCCTCAAGCTCTCGAAGGATCGCTGGCAGCTCTTGCAAATTGTCTGGCCCGAGCACCGCGTCGATGTACGGCATGGACTTCAAGAGCTTCTCGCCCTCTTGTTGCGCCACACAGCCGGTGACCACAATGATGCTGTCCAAGCGCTTCATGCGACCCACTTCGCTGCGAAGCTTTTGCTCTGCTTTTTCGCGAACAGAACACGTATTCAACACAATCACGTCCGCCTGCTCGGGGTCATCGGTCAGCGCAAAACCATCCGCACGAAGCAACTCTTCCATGCGCTGGGTGTCATGAACATTCATCTGGCAACCAAAGGTCACAAGGCAAGCAGTTTTACTCATCGGGTACAAGCTCTACGCAGACTGTGCTGCTTCAACGGGGCGGTCAAGGGGCGCGAGAAGCCGAGCGCGGTTAGAAATGCTGGGGTGACGGTCGAGAGTTTGGTGCTGCACCCGGCGGTGATACACCCGGAACAACGCTTGATGATGGCCCCCTCGGGGTGCCACTCGAAGGGCTCAACGCAGGGGTTGTTGGCGTTGTTGGTGTCGTCGTTGGTGGTATCACGGCGGTCGCCGGCGCTGGTTCGGCGAGGAGCCTGCGAATGAGCGCTTCGATCACTCGGTTTTGCTGCGGGTCCGTACCGTTGAAGACCTCACGAACCATCCCGCCGCGGTCCACGATGACAAGGGTTGGAAGCGAGCGGACGCCCCAGCGGATTCCGCCGGTGGGAGCAGTCGCGAGCGGATACGTCACGCGCAGATCAAGCGCGGTTCGCTGCGCCTCACGGGCGGTCTCATCGGTGATACCGATGGTGGACAAACCCTGGTTTTGTAGCTGATTTTGCAGCTGATTGAGCCACGGCATCGTCATCCGACACGGCCCACACCAGCTGGCAAAAAAATCCACAACAACCACACGTCCCCTCAGCGCAGCGAGGTCTGCAGTCCCACCATTGACCGCAACCTGTGCGTTGAGAGCCGGGGCGAGATGTCGCGGCAAATCTCGCAGCGAGGGTGCACTGCTGAGCGTGGCGCTCAATGAGATACGTTGTCCGTTGCGCTGGACTGCAACGGGGATGGCCGTTCCAGCGGTCAGTTGCTGAATGGCCGCCACCGCGTCACGGCTGCGAGTATAGGCCTGACCGCCGAGGGTTAAAACACGATCTCCCTGGCGAATTCCAGCGTGTTCTGCGGGCGAGTCAACAACAACGGCGGACACCACAAGGCCGCCACCGGCCTCTTCAAACACCACACCAAGCCAAGGCTGACCGGCACGCCGAACAGCAGTCGCGGGGTTATTTGATGGATGCGCGTACAGCTCGGTTCTGCTCGAGCTCCACAACGAGACCGCGACCGCCGCAGCACAAATCCAGCGCCGTGTGGCTGTGGAACAAACAAAGTGATTGAGGGAGGACAAAGGTATTCTCCACATATCATAGCAGCCCAGCGCAGGTTCAGCTGACATTTGTGACAGCGCTCACGAGCACTCCTGCCAATTTCCTAGGCAATCTTGATTGCGATGCCACAAGCTGAGCCGAAACGGGATGCAGGCTCACTCGTCGCCCAATTTCGTCCCCTCGCCTTGCCGATAAGAGTTCGTGATAGGCTTTGCACAGTGATCACTGTGAGTTCGTCCAGAGTTAATCGATCCGCACTTGGGAGCCTGCTGCTCCTCACCGTTGCGCTGAGTGGGGCTGACTGGCCGAGAGCCACCAACAGCACAAACAACGTGCTGACCGCCTCAAGCCCAATCCGCCGCGCTGAGCAATTGCAAGACCTTGTCGTGGCGAGTCCCGGTCAGGCCGAAGCTCTGGTGCGCCGAGGGCTCGAGGATCCAGAGCTCGTTGTGCGCAGCACGGCTGCCGAGCTCGTCGGAAGATTTCGCATCCGTGGGCTGCGAGATGTGGTCATCCGGTGGCTGGACGATCCCTCACCCGCCCTGAGAATTGCCGCTGCGCACGCGCTCGCAACGACGGGCGAAACCGCGACTATTTCGTCACTTAGTCGCTTGTTCGGTGACCGCGATGAGGCCGTGAAGCTCGCCGCCATTCAGGCCATCGTGGCCATCGGTGGTCCTGCGGCGATGGTTCCGCTTCTGGACCGGCTGAGCGACGATGCGTCCGAGGTTCGAATCGCAGCGGCACGCGCTTTGGGTGAGCTGGGTGATCGGCGCGCGGTACTCGCGTTGTTGGGTGCGATCCAAGACTCGGCACAAGAGGTCCGTGATGCGTCTGCTACCGCGCTCGGAAGACTTCGCGATGAGCGCGGTGTCCGCGGCTTGGTCACTCTGATGCGCGACCCTCAACAAGAAGTCCGCCTCGCGGCCACCCGAGCGTTGGGTGCTTTGGGGTCCGAGAGCGCGGTGATCGACCTCGCTCCAGTCGCGTTGGGGACCGATGTCGCCGGAGACACCACGCAGCGACCCGAGCTCATTCGCGCAGCGATTGTCTCGATCGGAAAAATCAATGGCCCTGCCGCTCGCGGAGTGCTTGTTCGTGCGCTTCGTACGACTCCTTCAGACGCAATAGCTCACGTCGCTGCGGATGCCCTGCGAGCCAGCGGCGAGTCAGCCACGGAGATCATCGGGCCGCTCACTGAAGAGCCTGTTCCTTCACTCGCACGAGACTCGGTGACCACGCTCCTTGGCGAAATCGGAGGAGATCAAGCCGCCGACGCGCTGCTCAATCTCTCGGACACAAGCCGCGCGCCAAACGCCGAGACGTATCTTCGCGCTTTAGGTCGCACCGGAAGCTCGCGTGCCCTCCGTGCGTTGCTCCGCGCAGCAACGACGAGAGATGCGTCAACGACGAGACAGACGGCGCTGGGGTCGATCCAATCGGCCCAGAGCTCTTCTCGAAGAACATGGGCGCTTCGGGCGATCGAAGGTTGGGTCGCCCGCAATGGGCGGCTTGAGAGTGAGGCGCTCGATCCTCTGTTGCTGATTTTGCAGGAGGCGCTTCGCAGCAGCGCGCAACAACCGGTGCCGTCTCGGCCTTCGGCCTCCGCGAGCAGTACACCGGTGAGTTCAGACGTGACCTCGATCTTGCGACTGATTGGTCGCAGTAATAATCCGCGCGCACCGCTGAGCCTGGCGCCGATCCTCGCCTCGCAAGACCGCGCGTTGCGGGCCGTGGCGGCAGAAGCTCTCACGCGGGTGGGCGTCCGAGGGATCGAAGCGCAGGCCGTGGCGTTGCTCACAGATTCTTCGCCGTCCGTCCGATCTTCGGTAGGTGACGCCCTATCAAAATTCGGGGACCGCGCGGTCCTCGACGCTCTGATCGCACTATGGAACGGTGACCGCCCGTGCGACCGTGCCGTTGCCGTCGTCGCCATGGGCCGCATTGGCGCTCGGACGCAAGACCGTCGTGTGACAGCGTTGGTGCTGAGCGCACTCCCCCAAGCCGGAGCCGAGCTCACCGCAGCGATGATTGACGCGCTTGGGTCGATCGCTTCGTTTGACCCGCAAGCTGTCACGGCGCTGACGAGCATCGCCAACAGCCCCGCCAACGGCTCACTCTCAGCAATCGAAGCGCTCGGAAACGCGCTCTCAACCGCAGGCCCCGCAACGAGCACTTCGATTGTCAATGCCCTGACGGCGATGCTCCGCGCGCAGCAGAGCGAGTTCACTCAGTCCGCGGCGGTCTGGGCGCTTGGCCACGGTGGGCCATCCTCTGCGGGAGTGGCAGAGGTCCAGCAGCTCGTTGGAGCCGCGACCAACAGCATCGCGGCGAACGCTCTTGGAGCGTTGACACTCCGCGTACGAGCGGGACTCACACTCGCTCCAGAAGTTGCACGAACTTTGTGCTCCGTGCTCAGCGAGCGATCTGCGCCCGCAGTGCGTGCAAACACCCTCGCGCTGATCGGCAGCGCGGCGGTTCACTGCGAACCCTCGACGCTCAATCGCATCCTGACAAGCAGCCGCAACCCGCCGGTGCGCCGCAACGCGGCCTCGGCCCTCCGCGCCACGGCGATCAGTGCAGAAGAGCGAAGCTCTGCAGAAGAGCAGCTCTTGCGTTGCGCAAACAATGACCGAAACGTCATGGTATCTTCACATTGCCTACGTCTGGTCCAACAGCTGCGTGCGAGTACAGTTGCGACCCCGGCGTCACCGGCGTCACCTGCGTCACCTGCGTCACCCCCCGCTTCTACCACCGCGGCTTCGGCCATCTCGGTCACAGCTCGAGTTGAGCCGTTAGACACTTCGACAACGGGGTCAACGACGGATCCTTTGGATGTCTTGGTTTTAACAGAGGACGAAGACGCACCGGCGATTCGCTCAGCGTATGTTTTGTGGCTCCCCAACGGAATCGCGCGGGTCGGACTCACGGGCCCAACGGGGTGGGTCCGCGAGCGACCCACAATACGCGGCGACTACACTCTGCAGGACCCCACACAGCTCCCAAATGATCCTTAGAGCCAACCGGCCAGCGAAGCTCAGACTTTGGGACTAAAGTCGGCTTTGGGACCAAAATCGGCGAAGTACGTCGCGACGCACTCATCGGTCTCGGCGACAAGGACGCGGTCGACCCAGACGCGATCACTGCCGACACGCGCTTGAAGTTGTTCGGCCACATGCTTGGCGATGTTTTCAGCCGTCGGGTTCGTGCTGTTCCACGGGGGAATTTCGTTGAGAAAAACATGCTCCCACGGCTCGATAATCGCGCGAAGCTCTCGGGCCAAAAACGCGAAGTCCAGCACGAAGCCAGTCTTATCAAGGGCGTTCGCGCGCACAAAAGCACGCACCCGCCAGTTGTGCCCGTGCAATCGCTCGCCTTCACCAGGAGAGTACTGCAGTTGATGGGCGGCGCCGAAGACCGTTTCGTGTTGAATTTCCCAGCTCACTAGGCGGCTTGGTTCGCACAGTGAGCCCCAGAGTGCAAGCGAAAGCGCCGAGACGGAAGCGCTATCGCCAAACGGCTCGCTACGGCAGAAGCTCTGTGATCATCGCGCCCGTGAGAGCGCCAAAAGTGACAAACCCCACGATCTCGTGCACTGAGCGAAACGCCTCCGAAATTGGGCGGCGCCCCATGGCGTTGGGGACATCGTTGATTCCAAACACTGCGGTATTCGCGCCGACAAAACCAAGAACGGGCATGATGATCATTCCGATCGCGTGAACCCACGCGAGCCCTTTGTGAATCCGCAACCGAGTGGCGCCTCTTGAGTCGCCTTCACTCGCGCGCTCTGGATCGGGCATCGACAGAGCGTAAATCCCGGTCGACGCGTAGAGTGAAACCGTTGCAAACGCGAACACACCGTGGAGCGTCGTGATCCCACCACATCCATAGTCGAAGCCCAAAATGGGCGAACCTCCTGCGCGACACTCGCCCCGACCAAACCAAGTCGGTTGGTTGATCGAGGTGATCGTTCCGAGGATCTCGGTCGCCAGAAGCGTGCCCCAG
>JANNCG010000601.1:0-6063 GCA_031386385.1 Myxococcales bacterium | reverse complement strand
GTTTCGCAGCTCGTTCATCGGCATCAGCCCTCTCCTTTGCGGGCGGCTAACATCACGCGATTACGCCCTGAGTGTTTAGCATCGTATAGTGCGCGGTCGGCTCGGCTAATCCATTCGTCGCTCGTCTCGCCAGGACACCATTCGGCAATACCAAAGCTCCCGGTGATCGTGTGTTCGTATCCCACAACCGCGAGCCTTTCGAGCCCCGTCCGTAGGCGCTCGGCGACCAGGGATGCATTGTCTAGAGTCGTGTTGGGCAGTAGGACGATAAACTCCTCACCTCCATATCGAACAGCCAGGTCGTAGGGGCGAAGGCTATTGTTCACCATGATCCCGGTGGCGCGCAGCACGGCGTCACCCATCGTATGGCCGTGGTTATCATTCACGCGTTTGAAGTGATCCAGATCGAACATCACCAGGGACAGGCTCTGATATCCGCGCTCGGCACGCGCGATCTCGGGCTTGATCGCGTCGATAAGATGGCGTCGGTTGAAGAGGCCCGTGAGCACATCGCGTCGCGCCAACTCTTCAATCCGTCGCTTCGCTTCTTCAAGGTCCCGGGTTTTACGCGTCAGTTCGCGCGCGGTCACTGCGAGCTCGTTGTTGATCTCAAACAAACGAAGATCGAACGCAACATCCGCAGCGAGATCGGGCTCTCCGATCAAGACGAAGTGCGCGTCGTGGACATCGATTCGGCATCGAACTGCGTGCATCGCGCTGGGTCCGCGAAATCGCAACTGCACCGGTCGGGACCGTCTCTCACGCGCAGCAACGATCGCATGCAGCTCTCTCGAAGAGTGCTCTGCCAGGTAATCCCACAATGATTTGCCGAGCAAAAATTCACGTGTTTCGCCAAGCAAAGACAGCAAGCCATCGTTGCAGGACCACAGGACTCCTTCCGGTGTCGCAGCAGCGAAGACCGTCGCGGAGGCGTCGCGAAGAAAGTCTGCGATCAACAGCGCTGCGTCTGCCACTAAGGTCTCTGGCTCATGGGCCTGAGGTGACTGAATGCGATCCATCACAATAAGCTGTGTGAAAGTTGGGTCAAGCTTGAGTCCCGTCGGCATAAAGCCGTGAGGAGATTGGTGTGCCGGGCTGTCGTGCCATGCGCGAAAAGCCTTCTCGGTGGTCCAGCGTGTGATGAAGTAATATACATCCGCGTCATTTTGGTCGGTGTAGGTCTCCAGGCTCAAAAATCCCGCTACCGTATCGACCAAACGTGGTTGGTTTTTGAATGCGGACGAGACTTGTGCAGCCATCCCATCTACGACCCTAAATCGAGACAGCACCATCGTTGCCGAATTCAATTGCTGCGTGGGTTGGGTCATCGGTTCGATGCATAGGATACCACTGGAGTGGACCTTGCGATCGCAGGACAGCAACCGAAATTTGTCCCCGACGGCCGAGCGGAGTACTGTGTTTGTGGGCAAAAATTCTAACGAAGCTGCGGTTCAGGGCAGTGGAGAAGTACGCTCTGAGGGCGCGCAGTTGGCGCCAGCTTTGCACCCGCGATTAGAAAAAGTGCATGTATTACGCACGTGCCTGGGGATTGGCGTACCCGAAGCGCCATGCCTTCAAGCCGTTTTGCGCCACACGCGCGCGCCGCATTCACGAAACCGAATGTCCAGAGTGACATGCGGGGGTAGTGCCCACCCAGACCGACAAACCGCTATCGCCGACGAAACGCGTTGCCGAGAGCGTCGCCAGAGAAGCCTTGGGGCGCTGCACCGGACTCTGCGTACATAAACAGCGCCGTACTGTAGACCATCTTTGCAACGCCGATCACTAACCACGCGAGGACCAACCAAACGCTGCTTCCGGCGATGAGCGCGAGGCCCACTTTGGGCGCGTCACTTGCGACGATGGCAAAGCCGCCTGTGATGCCAACGATTCCAGGAAGAACCATGAGAAACGAGACAAATCCTAAGCCCCAGTTGCCGACGATGCTCTCGCCCCACGTGCGCTTCAGCGTATCCGCGGACTTCTTAATGGCGTCGATTGGCCCGAGGTCGTGAAACACCATCGCAGGCACCACAAAGATCGTCACGACCGTCCACGCCGCTGAGAGAATCGTCTCGAGAAGCGAGAGCAAAAACTTGCCGACCGCGCCGCTATTTTCGGCGGCGTTGGTGATCGCGCGAAGCAGCAGCCCAACGGTTGCCACCAGGACGCTCCACGCCAAAATCCTGTGGGACTTTGACAATGCAAAACCTATACTCTGAAAGAACGTTGCGTTGCCCCCAGAGAGCCGCACGCGGGTGGTGTGCACGACACATACATTGGAGAACGTCGTGATAAATCCCAGACCCAAATACGTCACGAAGAGCGCTGCAAATTGCAGCGGTCCAAACTCAACCCCCGCGACACCCTCAAGCATCTGCGAGATAAACGTCGGAAACAGCATCGCCAGCGAAAAAAGCGTTGAGAGGATTGCCGCGATGACCGGAAACAGCAGTAACTCTTTGTCTTGCCAGATCACCCCAAAGCTTGTTTTGGCGGTACTCCAGCTGCGTTCAAACATATTCATGCCACGAAGTATGGAGCGGGTTCGCCCCAAAGTGTGAGCGTTTTTTTAGCGGCCCAACGGACTAAGGAGGCAGCGTGGCGCCGCGCAAATCTTTGTCGCTCTCGCCCGTCGCGTCAGTGACCGTTGCTTGGCCCACGGCGGGCTCTTCGAGCCCAGCGTCCCAAGGCTCACGCTCGTGCTCAGGGGTGGTCTGTTGGTTTACCATGTCGACCCAGCGCGACATTCCGGCGACGGCGAGGGCAAACTCACCGTTGTGAAACCGAGCCCGCGCTGCAAAAAATAGGACCTCTGAGTGGCGGCTGCACCACTCGGTGTCCGAGAGCATCAGCGCCTCAAGCGTGTTGGCGGCTTGGTTAAACTGCGTCTCAGCGTTGGGGAGCAAGCTCGATTTGTATAGTAAATATCCACGTAGAAGTCGCACAGTCGGACCTGAATGATCGCGCACAGACGCTGGCAGCGCGTCGAGTGTGTCCAGCGCTGTACGAATGCTGCCTTGGTCAAGCTGCTCACGGGCCCGAGCATACGTCGCGATCAACTGTCGCTCTCCCTCGGACGAAAGATCCGGGGAGGCTTGAGCACTCTCGAGGCGAAGGGGTGGTTCACGCGTTGTGATCAGCGCAGACCACATGTCGTGTGCTCGCTGTAGCTCCGGCGGAACATCACGCGCCCCGAGCACCGTTGTGGCGCGGGTGAGCAGCTCGTTGACGCGGCCTGGACGGCCATTGGACAAAAATGCAACCGCGAGGTTGGCTAGGCTTTTTGCTTGTTCCGTGGGATTTGCCGCAAAGGTGATGTCATTGTTTGCCAGGTGCCCGTAGGGCCAGTTTTGGTCGTACAGCGTCTCGACATATCCCGCGAATGCGTCGAAGCCGACCAAATCACGGGGCGCCGAAAACTCGATCCAAGCGTTGTCATCGGTGTTAATGACCGATGGGGTTCGTCGGCAATTTTGCGGGAGACACTCGTCGCTGTTGGTTGCGAAGAGCTTCGGAATCCATCGACCCTCTTCGAGCCGCTCTTCGTTGTGCGCGTATTGAAGGACCTCTGCCTGTGTTCCGAGCATCACGCGGGCGACGATGTCTTCGGGGCGTTGCACTTTGCCGGGTGCGAGCGCGGTGCGGATTCGCTCGTCGCTCTCGAACACCGATTGCATGCGAGGGATATCGATTCGGATGGGAGAAAACGAACCAACGACGACCGTGTCAGAGCTAAATGCGTCCGCGGAGAACACCCGCATGTACGGAAATACCTGCGCAATCGTGCGATAAATCGTCCGAATATTGCTAGGCGACATCTCGTAGAGTTGCACCCACTGGACAAAGAGTCCGCCGGGCGCGAGGGCTTGTGAAGCCGCACGAAAATGGTCCACCGTAAAGAGGTTGGACACTCCGGTGATCCAGGGGTTCGACGGCTCTGAGATCACGACGTCATAGCGTCTATCGGTGGTTGTAAGGTAGTTGCGGCCATCGTTGTTGATCACCGTCAACCGAGGCGCTTGCACGTACGGAAACTCTCGGAGTGGGTACTCAAGGTGGTTGACCGAGGAGAAAAATCGCGAGGCATCCAGAGTCGCCTGTTCAAGCTCAACGACGTCCACACGACGCACGGGAAACTGCAGCGCAGTCCCGACGCTTACTCCTGAGCCCCAGCCCACAATCGCGACGTCCAAGTTGGTCGGTCCCCTTGGGTGAAGCATCAATGGGACGGCCGCGACCAAAATCTGCGTGGGCATGTCGTCGCCGTTGGAAGCGTCGACTTTTCCGTTATTTTTCATCGCGAGATGGGCGCTTGTCCCGACGGTCCAGCGCTCAACGGTGACGGTCGTGGTGACACCGTCGCGGTAGTAGATGGGGTTGCCGTCGTCGAGGCCTTGCTCGCGGTCTGAGGGCTCGTTCTCGACGCAGTGGTTGTTCTCACGACGGATCATGGAGTCGGCGAGGGACAAGCGAAACACGCCGAGGGTCATGCGCTCTTGGTTCCAAGGTTTGGGAAAGATCGCAAAACGACCGGTGGATCGCGCCAGGCGCCCGTCGCGGCCAAGAACCACCCCGGTGGCCGCGATCGCGAGAAGAATGGCCGCCATCGGTACCAGAAGGTATTTTACCGGCTCATCTCCAGGCGAAACGAGCAGCAAGTAGAGCGCTACCGCAAGGTTGACCGCGATGGCGATGTAGAACGCGGTCTCCATTCCAACGGCAGGCATGATGAGAAAGCCGGTCGCGAAAGAGCCCACGATCGAGCCGACGGTGTTCATCGAATACACCCGCCCGGTGTCCCCTCCGATTTTGTCGTGATTGCTCGCAAACGCTCGAACCGCGAGTGGAAAAGTCGCGCCCATTCCAAGGCACGGGGGCAGGGCGGCGGCGAGGGCCGTGACAAAACTTACAAACTGTACCGTCCCTACGTGGTTGCTAAACTTCAGCTCTCCTGCGCGGCCACAAGAGTCTGTCGCGACCATCGCGAGGTACATAAACATCGAGGGGACTTTGTCCTGAAAGTAGTAAACACACACCGCCCCGATCGCGATGAGTAGCTGCACACAACCCAGCGCAAGTGTAGGTTTTTTCCACGTGGCTGCGATCGCAAGACACAGCGCCGCCACGATCACGGTGGCCACAAAGATCATCATCGACACGCGCGTCCCGTACACGGCAAGCTGCAATAGAGCGACGGCGATGAAGGCCGTTGCGACCGCGACGCTCTTGGCGCCACTTGGACGAGCCTTTAGCACCGCGCTTGCCAAGGCGCTGCCTCCGCCGATACCGAGCAAAAAAGCCATGAGAATGATGGTGAACGAGTAGATCGAACTGCCGATCACCATGTCGAGCGCGCGTGACAAAATCACCTCGTACGCCAGGGCCGCAAACCCTGAACCCGCCACCGCGACCAACGTCGCGATGCGCAGACTATTAGACGGAACCTCATCGATCCCGTCTTCGCCTTCAGGCGTCCCGGCATCTAAGACCGCTGGAGTTGGTGTCTCAACGGCACCAGCCTTGGGGTCAACTTTGCTCTCGGCGGCGGACTTTTGCTTGCTCGCGGACTTGGCGGCTTTTTTGCCCCCAGGCTTCTTCTCGTCTTTCTTGAGGGTCGGTGAAGACTCGAGCTCCATTTTGGCTTCGGTCTTCGCTTCAGCTTCAATGGGCGTCTCTGCGGGTGCGGATAGCAGCTCTTTTTGCGGAAGCAATTCGCGCCACGACTTCGGAAATTCGCCTCCCAACAACGGCTTGCGAAACAAGAGCACCAGCGAGGCCAGGAGCACGTTGGTGAGCGCTGCGGCTGCGTTGGTCCAGCGAAGTCCGACGGTCGGGAGGAGCAAAAATCCTGCGCTGAATGTTCCCGCGACGGCACCGAAGGTGTTCACTGCGTACAGCGCCCCAACGCGTTGACCCAGATCTCCGCCGCGCTTGACAAAGTGTCTCGTAAGCAGCGGAAGTGTTGCTCCCATGCACAGGGTAGGGGGCAGAAGGACCAAGCCGACTGCTAGAAATCGCAAGAGCGAGAACAGATCAAACCGATTGCCCGCGTGCAGCGAG
>JANNCG010000584.1:0-4487 GCA_031386385.1 Myxococcales bacterium | reverse complement strand
TTGTGTTGTGCGCGACGCTGCAAAAATCGATCACAAATTCAGCTCATTTGCTCAGAGTGTTGCTCGCAAATGAGCAGATCGTCGGCAGCGCGACGAGCAGCAGCAAGGTGGTGGCGGTCGAGAGCGAGTGGCTTAGCGCGTCTGCTCGGCTCCGGGTATTGAGCGTTGCGCTTGAAAACGGCGCGCTGGGTGGGCGAGGGATCGCGTTGAGTGAGATGGAGCGGAGAGGGGTTCCGTCTGCGGTGTTGTCGGCGCTGAAGGATGTGGCCAGGAGTGATCCGGACGCAATCACGCGCCAGCATGCCCGGCAGTTGGCTCGTGGAGAGCATTTGTAACAGCGAAGACTAAGCGGTCTTTTTTGCCGCTGTTTTCGCAGGTAGTTTTGGCGTCTTCACCGGGGTAGAGAGCTTTGCTTGCTCGAAGAGCGTCTCGAGCGAGTACACACGAAGCACGGGGTAGGTCCCTCCCACTGCGATCAGCTTGCCATCGTTCGAAAACTCCAGCGTGTTCATTTGTGGGAGAGTGGCCATAAAACGAACAGTGTTCTTTACGTCGTCGCGACGGACGAGGACCACTGTTCCATCGTGGCAGCCAGCGGCGGCAACAGTCCCATCGTTGGTGATTGCGAGGTGACGAATGTCGCCAACGACGGGCGTGGGTGAGAGCTGTTGCAAATCGTTGTTGCTAAAAAATCCCAGCTTTTTTCCAAGGGCCACAACTCCTCCTGCACTTGAGTCCAGGGCCACTGAACCACCGCCAGCGAGCTTGCTTGTGACGATGACTTCAGCTCTGATCGTATCGACGAGGGTGAGCGTGCCTCCAGCGCGAACAGCGATACGCCGTTCGTCTCGCGATGCGATGAGCATGTGTGGTTCTCCGAAATTGGGCCAGCTCACGTAGCGCGTTGTGGTGCCGCGATGGCACAGGCGACGAGGTTCGATCTCCCATTCATCGCCATTTTCAAAGAGCAGCTCAAGACCACTACCCGTGATGTCAGTGCTGCGAGATTTCAACACAGACCCTGTCTGCGTGGTGATCTGTTCGAAGAGCCAACGGCGATCGAAGCGAACTCTCAGCGTTTTGCTCCCATGGGTTGATGGCACGCTACGATCTTGCGGGCCGTGCTGAGCGAGAAGTTGTCCGTCCATTTGCACGTAATCTACGACGCCTCTCGCGCGTGCAATCGTGATGTGTGCATCGTCTGATGCAAATCGACAGCTGTAGATATCTTTGGAGGGATAGCGAATCTCTGTCTCTAAACTTGCCAGCGAGAGTCGCAGGATTTCACCGTTGCCGAGTGTGCCGAAGACATCTCGTCCCTGAGGATGAACCTGAAAATACGTCGGCGAGGCGACGAGTTGTTTTTGCGCACGAGGCTTCAGTGAGCTCGCTGAGACGATTGCGGCCACCCCACGCGAACTGATGCACAAAAGCTCTGATGTGTGTGGGATTCGCAGGACTTGGTGCACTGCATCCTCTTGCTGAAACAGCTGGTGCTCTAACTCTTTGCTTCCCGTTCGTGAATTGTATGAAGTGAGCATCCCTGCGTGGGAGCCTACAAACAACACGTCGCTGCTGGCTGAAAACGCCACGCTAGAACCACCACATTCATCGACACTTTTGCGAAAAACGCGCTCTGGCGTTCGCACATTCCACACGTCCAGGTATCTGTAGGACACCACCGCGAGGGAGTCGCCAGCGGGCGAAAACGCAGCATGTTGAACATCATGACTCGCCATGCCATCGTCGTCCCAAAAGGGTAGCTCAGCGATGATCGATCCAGTGTCCGCACTGCGCAGCTGCGACAGATGGTGACTGCCTCCCACGTACAACAAGGTTGGGTCGGCCGGAGATGAGAGAAGGGCTGTGGTGGATCCCTGCTCAAGGGAGATCGTCTTGCCCAGCGAGACCCGAGCAACTTCTGCGATTCTGATCAAGCGCTCGCGGCCTGCCCAATACAACCATTGATCATCTGCCGAAAATGCCAGCTTGCTGATCTGCGTCATCGAAGGATCGTGATACCAGTGCAGCGGCAGCCCTGTTTGAACGTCCAAGACGTAGATGTAAGCGCCCATACTCATGGCCAGCCATTTTCCATTCGGGCTGAGCGCAAACTCGCGGCCCAGCCACGAGTTGGGATACCGCGTGTCACCTGACTGCAAAACGAGCGCGGAGGTGTTGAGTCCCGGTGGGGGCGTGCCAATCGTGTCGAGCATCTGTTTGGCGCAGTATATCTCAGCGCTCTCGGTGAGCACTTGTCGTGCAGAAGACTAAGGGGTCTTTTTCGACGATTTTTTCGCGGTCGTGGCCTTTGTGGTCGCTTGCTTCTTGGCCTTCGTCTTGGCCTTCGTCTTGGCCTGCTTCTCGGCGCTTTCAGGCGGCGCTGAGAGTGTTGCGCCCGCGAAGAGCTTCTCAACTGAATACACACGCAGCACCGGATAGGTCCCTCCCACTGCGATCAGCTTGCCATCGTTCGAAAACCGCACGCACATCAGTTGTGCGATGGTCGCGAGAAATCGTATCGGATTTTTCATGTCGTCGCGACGAACGAGGACGACTGTTCCGTCGTTGCAACCGGCGGCTGCAAGGGCGCCGTCACGGGTGATCGCAACGGTGTGTAGCTCGCCAAGGTTGGGCGAATACACTATATCTTGAAGATTATTGTCCTTAAAGAAACCGAGCTTTTTCCCTGCAACTATGATACCGCCAGAACTTGCGTCGAGCTCAACCACGCCTGTCCCGGCAAGCTTTGCCGTCGCGATCATCTCGGCTTTGACTGTATCCACGAGTGTTAGCGTCCCGGCGGCGCGCACTGCGACACGTCGCTCGTCGGGTGAAGCGGAGATTTGGTTGGGTCGCCCGAAGTTCGCCCAGTCCAGATAGCGCGTGGTGCTCCCACGATGGCAGAGGCGCTGATTGACAATCTCCCATTCATCGCCGTTTTCAAACAACACTTGAAGTCTATTGGTTGCTTGGTCATTGGCACGAGTCGCAAGCACTGAGTTTGTTTGCGTATCGATCTGTTCGACCAGCCAACGCGTGCTGAATCGAAAGATTGTAGCTCGGCTCCCGTGCGTTGAGAGCAGACAGTGTCCTGCAGTTCGAGGGAGATGCTGAGTGAGAGCTTCTCCCTCTATTTGCAGGCAATCAATGACTCCACCTGCGCGTCCCACCGTGATGTGAGTGTCGTCCAGCGAGAATCGAATCGACGCAATGTCCCTTGGACTATGGCTCTTTTCGCTCTGCAAGTTGCTCAGCGACAGTTGCTCTATCAAGCCGTTGCCACACTTGCTGAGCGCATATTCTCCGCTCGAATGAACCTGAAAAAAGTTGGTGTTCTGCTGCAAGGGCTGTTGCACACGTGTCTTCAGAGACGTCGTCGAGACGATTGCAGCCGTGGCTCGATTGCTTGTGCATAACAGCTCGGCTCTGTTTGGAATCGCCAAGACTTGCTGCACTCCTTGCCCCGGTTGAAACACCTCGCGCTCAAGCTCTTTGGTTCCTGTTCGGGGATTGTACGAGATGATCAGCCCAGTCTGAGTGCCCACAATGAGGTCGTCACCGTCGTTAGAAAACGCCACGCACGTGTAGTTGTCTTGCTCGACTTCTTCGTGAAAAACACGCTCAAGTGTCCGGACGTTCCACACGTCAAGGCAGTGAGTGCACACCAACGCGAGGTGTTCACCGTCGGGCGAAAACGCAGCGTTGTGCACATAGGCATGCAGCGGCTCGTCATCGTCCCAAAATGCAATCTCGCCCATGATGGTCCCAGTCTGCATGTTGGTCAACCGCGAGTGCTGATGGTTGCCACCGGTGTACAAGAGTGAGGGATCTGCAGGTGAGGTGACCAGCGCGATGGTTGAGCCTATGTCGACCGAGAGGGTCTTGTGGATGACCCCGGTTGCAACGTTGGCGATGTAGATCGAGTTTTCCCAGCCGCCCCAGCATAGCCATTGGTCATCTGCTGAAAACGCCAGCTTGTTGATCCACGCCGTTGAGGCTTTATGAAACCACGTCACGGGTAAGCCCGTTTGCGCATCCATCACGTAGACGCGCTCGCCGGTGCCTAGGGCGAGCCATTTTCCGCTCGGACTCAGGGCGAGCTCGCCGCTGTTCCATGAGGTGTAAAATCGCGTGTCGCCTGATTGTAGAACGAGCGCGGTGGTGTTGAGTCCCGCAGGGACAGTGCCAATGGTGTCGATCATCCGTGAGGTTGAGTGTATCTCAACGCACGCGAACGCGAAGCCCCGGCTCTTCTTCGGTCGGAAAAACGGCTTCCCAACCCACAGGCAGCGCAGGAGGGGCCCACTCAAAAATCCATCGGGCGTCTCGCGGTGCGAGGTTGACGCACCCATGCGAGCGAGCGGTACCAAAGCGATCGTGCCAATACACTCCGTGCAACGCTTGATCCCCGTGAAAGAAGATCACCCACGGTACTCGCTCGACTGAGTACACTCGGGTGGAGGTGTCCAGCTCGGGGTCATCAG
>JANNCG010000560.1:0-4089 GCA_031386385.1 Myxococcales bacterium | reverse complement strand
GACGGTCCGTGGCAACACCGCCCGTGCCTCTTGCGTCGGCATTCGAAAGTTTGGGATGTACACCACCACTGTGGGCAACGTTGGGATCACCTGATCAAAGCTCACCCTGTGCACACGGTCCGGGGTCATCACCGACACCTGCAGTCCGCCAAAAATCGCAGGCGCCACGTTGTCGGGATGCCCCTCGTAGCGCGTCGCGATCGCGAGCATTTCATCCCGCGAGAGTGAAGACTCTGTGAGGACGTTTGCCAGCAATATTCCAAGTACAATGGCCGTACTGCTTGAGCCCAATCCCCGGTCGAGCGGGATCTGGTTGTGGCAACGAATACTCGCGGGCTTCAGGGGCTTGCCGAGGCCCTGTGCGACCTCGCGTGCGACCCGCAGCATCAAGTTGCTCTCGTCCGTGGGCAACACGTCGCCGCCTTCACCGTTGATCGCAAAAGACGGCTGCTCATCCAGCGCTACATCGACCGTATTATATAACGCGAGCGCTAACCCCAGCGCGTCAAACCCTGGTCCCAGATTGGACGTGGATGCCGAAACCCGCAGTCGATACTGTGTCATGGGGTGAGCGCTCGTTTGTTGCTAAACTCAGACTTAAACTTAAACTTAAACTTAGACTTTGCCTGAAAATTACCGCGCAAAACGTCCGATACCCCAGCGCGTCCCCGCAGGCCCATCGACGTACCTCACGCGGCCGCCCGCGATCCCGCCGCCGCCGCCTTGGTACACTGAGAGCTTTCCGGGACCGTCTTCCGTCGGGAGAGTGCTACCAAATCCAGGCGCGCCCACCACGATGTCGTCGAAGCCATCGCCGTTGATATCACCTGCCGCTGTGATGTTTTGCCCATAGCCACAGCCCAGTCCCGTCGGTCCATTCACAACCGTGTTGTCTTGGCGCTCAAGCCCTGACTCCATCCCGTGAAAATACCGCAAGCGAAAGCCAATCTGTGTGTTCAAACTCGGGCAGGCACCCGCAAGAGCCATCCCTGGCTCAAACAACACCACGTCGTCAAACCCGTCTCCATCCATATCTCCAGGGACGAGCACAACTGGCGGTGCGAGCTCACCACCAGTGCGAGGCGCGCACGTCGCGCGGTCCACACGGGCCACACTGAGCCCCGCGGGTCCGCCGTAAAACACGTTGACACAAGCCGGATTGCCCGCAACGGCCCCCACGACCAAATCCGCGTACCCGTCCCGGTTGATGTCCGCATCTTCGCCCGGTGCAGTGTTGATCGGGAGCTCAAAAATAGGCATCCCTTCGTAGCCCATCAAGCTGCCTGCGTACACACGAAGGACCCCATCGGGCGCCGCGGCAGTGCGCTGCAACAACGCGATCTCCGAGGATCCATCGCGGTTAATGTCACCAAGGCGCCAAGCGTTGAGAATGGGCTCACTCGCGGCAAAAGTTCGGATTCGATCTGGCATCACGCGAAGCCCAGTGCCACCGAAGTGAATCGCCATGGTGCTTCGGCGGCGAATGATCATCGCGTCTTGCGCTTGATCACCGTTGACGTCGCCGATTCCAATGCCAAAGCACGAGCCCATGGTCCCGTCATCGGGCATAGGGTTGGTCAAGCGCGCGACCTGGTTAATGCTCACACCGCCCTGAAGGACACGTACGTCGTAGCTGCCGTTTTCAAGATCTTGTCCCACGAGGATGTCCGAAAAGCTATCTCCGTTGATCTCGCCAATGCGCGCCGCCCAGGTCCCGCTCGCGTAAGTGCCCGCCCGCGCAACACCATTGATCGTCAACGATGTCACGCTCCCCGGAAATATCAACAGCCCTCTGGGCTCCTCGCCCATATCACCGTTGTTGCGCGACACTCCGACCAGATCCGCACGGCGATCACCGTTGAGGTCCGTCCCGGTCTGTGGAGTTGTGACCACTGGCTTCGAAGGCCCGCAAGAGACACTCAACAAGCTCAGCGTAAAAGCCCCAGCAAGAGCCATCACGAACCGAGCACTAGAAATTTTTGATGCAACAACCACGAATGACAATGCCTCCAAAAGCAATCCCTATGATGCCCCAGAGTGCCCTCTGTATTCGAACACAAACGCAACAATCCGCCTCTAACTAGCTGGATTTTGCAAACGCGCGAACGCCTTCTTGGCTTACTTTTTCGAGTGTTTTTTGCGTCGTCACCGCCAAACGTGCGAGCTCATCGGCGCGTTCGTTGAGCAAAATCCCAGAGTGTCCAGGGACGTACACAAACTTCACGTTGCCGCGTTTTGCGATGATCGCCCGGACCGTGAGCACCAGCGCAGTGTTGGCCTTGGCCTTCCACCCTTTGGACAAAACCCCGATCGAGTACTGACTGTCGGTGTGCACCACCAGCGTCTTGTCCGCATCCGGAACCGCCTCAATCGCCCGCTGAATCGCCGTCAACTCAGCGATATTGTTGGTCGCGTTGCCCAAAAACTCACTTCGCTCAATGCGGCGATCTCCGTCCAGGACCACCACGCCAAGCCCTGAGGGACCCGGGTTTCCGCTGCTCGCGCCGTCTGCGTACGCGATCACGGCACCCGCGGCGACGGGCGCAACCGTCGGAGGTGTTGCGGTCTTACTTCCGCTCTTTTTCTTGGACTCGCTGTCTTCATCCGCCGGCACACAGTGCTCGTCGGGGTGCACCTTCTCTCCCACGATGGGCGTCAGATTGCTTGCCCCAGCGTGGTAGGCTTTCGGCGACTTGGGTCCATATCGAACCTCAACTTTGCCCTTCACCACCACGGGCTCGCCGTCGTCAGTGACTCGCGCGAGGACGGTGCTGTCTCGCAACTTCATTTTTTTCCAAGCCATGGCCCTCTCTCCACTAAGTTGTCGCGGTATAAATCGCCAGTTTTCTGCGAACTCATAAGTCATTTTCGTGCCAAAACCCCTGCCCACTTCGATTCGAACCGTCGCGCTCACGCTCTCTCCGCTCGCGGTCCTGCTGCTCCTCGCCGTCTGGTCGCTCATCGCGCCGCACTCGCACTCAACGGATGAGCAAGCGCCTGTGCAACAAGACGCCGGACAACCCGCAGTTCTTCACACTCCCATCGACCCCGTGTTGCTGGTCTCGCACACCGCGCGTGTAGTTTTGTCAGCCGATTTGCAGCGACTTCGCGCGTCATCCGCGATGGGATCGTGGCTCTCGCAGTCCGCACCGAGCGCACCATGCGAGCTGCAACTGCTCTCGCAGACACAAAAAATCGTGGGCTTCTCCACGGACCGAACGCTCCAAGATCTCACGCTGCTCTTAACCACTACAGCGACTGTAGAGACCGTCGCACAGTGCCTAGCTCACCGCGGCGAACATCTAGAGTCCCGCCCTGAGACCTACCGCGGACAGCCGTTGACCCTTGTCGCATCCCATCGTCCATCGGGGTTGCTTCCGTCCTCGGACGCACGAGCGGTGAGCGCAGTGGGCCGGGGATTGCTCGTTGTGGGCTCAACCGCCATGGTTCGCACAGTCCTTGATCGCGCGCTTTCGCAGCCGAGCACTCCCGCGCTCAACGAGACCCTTCGCGCGCTTGAGCAGACCCTTGCGCCCTCGTATGCGATCGCGATTTTAGCGGCGCTGGCGACAGAGGACAGCGCCCGGGCACGCTATCCGCTCGAAGCGGTGAGCTTGTCACTGCAGATCAACGACGGCGTGCGGTTGAAGGCGTTTGTGGGGTGTGGCGATTTTGACGGGCCGCGGCTGGTGGCCGATGCGCTCACACAGACACGCGGGCAGCTGCTTCAAGAGCTGCGTTTTGCGGCGTTTACCCGAAGCTTGCAGAGCGCGACGATTGAGCGCGAGGCCGCGAGCGTCAGCGTGAACGCGAGGATGAGCGAGGATGATTTGCGCACCGTGTTGCTGCTGCTTCGTGAGTGGATCACCAACGACACGCTGCCCACTCTTGGGTCATCAAGCGGGGGTGCCAGTGGGGATGCGGGCGCACCGACAGGCGACGCGACGAGGGATTAAATGGGGGTCTCCGTCTATCGATAGACGGATAATCTCGCTGAAAAAGCAGGAGATAATTTTGCCATTTTGCACGTTGTGCCCCCTTGGGCGAGCCAATTACACGGCGTACGCAAGTATTCGCTGACCTCCCTCA
>JANNCG010000558.1:0-1804 GCA_031386385.1 Myxococcales bacterium | reverse complement strand
GCTCTCGATCGGCATGAGCGCAGGAGATTCAAACGGCGATCGCATCCCCGAGGTAGTAGTTGGATCGCCCTTCGCCAACCCGGGAAGAATGGGTTCTGTGGGCGTATTTCAATGGAGCGCGATGGGCAGCATGCTGGTGCGCACCATAACGCTTACCCTGCAACCCGAATCGCTCAATCAACACACTGGCCGCGCGGTGAGCTTGCTCGGCGACAACAACGGCGATGGCCTGGCGGATCTGGTCGCGAGCGCGTCCGAGTTTTTCGCCGGGATGGAGACCGTTGGTGTCGTGGGATGGAAGCCAGGGACCGCGATGGGGCTCGCTGGCTCGATCATGCACATGGCGCAGGGTGTCCCCAACGCGACCATCGGCGCGCGCGTGGTGCAGCTCGGCGATGTCAACGGAGACGGCTATGGCGACATCGGCGTAGCGCAGCCAGCGTTCAACGCGGGGATGGGTGTCGTGGGCCAGTATCGAATCTATCAAGGCAACGCGATGGGGCTGCCCACAGAGCTTCTTCCGTCCCTTCGTGGGGATCTCGCCGCCATGACCGTCGCTGGCACGACCATCGGTGGAATTGGCGATTTCGACGGCGATAACATCGACGATTTCGTCTGCGTTATTGCAGGCCCCGGCGTCAATCCCGTAGGCTCACTTCGCTTCGCACGCGGCACTCGCATGTGGCCTCCAGCGCTCACGGTGATCGGCAACGGCGGCTTCGCTGGCGTCGCGTCGGCAAACTGACTAACCCGAGCGTGCTCGCTTCGCACACCCGGGTGTTGAGCGCTGCGCACCCGGGTGCGAGTCTTCGACCCTACCGATAAGCCCCCGCCGCCGCACGCAGCTCAATGCCATCAGTCTCATACGGGATCTGCCTAAAGTCCCACAACACCTGCGCGCCTCGTCGGCACCCTTCATCCATCAGCAAGCGCTCACATCGCGCACGATCCGCAGCGATCTCACCAGTGCATCTCGCGTTCACGTTGGACAACATTCGCACGGGGCGCGTGGGGATCCCTTCGCGCATCAGCTCAACCAAGCACCCCGGCTCTCGCGCGGTCACTCCTGGCGGAAACTGCGGCCTCGGCCGCTCACACGCGCTCATCCCAATGGACGCGACCACAAGTACTCCCACGCTCAAACACTTCACTCGGTTCATCATTACGGTGCCTCTGCCTTCACGGCTGTCTCAACTGTTGCGCCACTGCTCGCTTCTTTTACCTGAGATTTCGCCGAGGATTTCGCTTCACTCTTTGCGCTAGCATTTGGAGTTAGCGCCGCAGCTTTGAGCGCACGAAGCTCAAGCACGTCCTTCTCACTCGGCATCCCCCACTCGGGCTTGTACCCAAACACCTCTGCTGCAGGCTTCGCATCAAACCCGTCCACAATCGCAAATCGCGACAACGGAACAAGCGCCGGATGCGGCTCGCCACAGGCGTGCGAGAGCGCCAGCAGCTCTTTGCGCAGGGTCATCAAGTAGTTCGCCAACCGAGCGCTCTTGTCCGTCGGATCTAAGCCGCCCACAAGCCACGGGGTCTGTGTAGCCACACCCGTTGGACAGTGCCCCGTATGACACTGCTGCGCTTGAATGCACCCTATCGAGAGCATCGCCTCACGCGCCACATTCACCATGTCACACCCCAGCCCCAACGCTAACAGCGCCTGCTGCGGAAACCCGAGCTTGCCCGAGCCAATAAACACGACGTTCTCTTGGATCCCGTGCTCGGCAAAGATCTTATACACCGAGGTAAATCCCAGCTTAAATGGCATCGCCACGTGATCGGCAAACACCAACGGAGCCGC
>JANNCG010000551.1:0-4339 GCA_031386385.1 Myxococcales bacterium | reverse complement strand
CGGATTGCCTGCGAAAGCCAACGTCTTTGAGCTCGGTGCGGCGGATGGAAGATTTTTGCAAGAGGCTCTCAAGCGTGGACACTCGGTGTGTGGCGTCGAGCGGTCGGCCCAAGCGCGGCACAACGCCGACGAACAGGTCGGCCCGTTTATCGAGCGGACTCTTCTGGCAGTGACCACACAAAAATGGCGTGAGCATAGCTTTGACGCGTTTGCTGCTTTTGATGTCCTTGAGCACCTGCGCGATCCTTTTGCAGAGCTCAAATCCATACGAAAATTGCTAAAAAAAGGCGCGTTGTTGGCGATTGTTGTTCCTGTGATAGACAACGCAAACGCGAGGTATTGGCCTCGAACATGGGACCAATACAAGCCCCCCGAGCACCTTTGGTACTTCTCGACCCAGAGCCTTGCGATGACGCTGAAACACACAATGAACGCCGAGATCTTAAGCGTTGAGTGCGCATGGAAGCGACCCTCGCGGTTTTTGCACTCTTGGCTGAAAGTCAGCGCGCACAACGCGTTTGCCAAGGCCGAAGCGCGCACGTGGGAGTGGCTTGCTCGAAGGCGATGGATCAACCCCGCGCTACTTGATGACTCGGTTCTTATGATCGCGAAGGTGGGTTAGTGTCGCGCGGCAAGCACACTCGCGCAGTGCCGTATGGCGCTGAGGGCAAGCACCTTCGCGCAGTGCCGTATGGCGCTGAGGGCAAGCACACTCGCGCAGTGCCGTATGGCGCTGAGGGCAAGCCTCCGCGCATGTGCCTTCGCGCGGTGCGCGCTCAGGAAATCCCCTCGTCATTGGCATTCCTCCGGGGTCGTGAGAGATGCTATTGCGGTGAGACGCCGCGCGGTCGATCAACACAACTTGAACTCAGCAATTCTCTGCGAGCATTCGCTTTACGCAGCCATTTTTGTAACCGCACAGCATCTCCCAGCAACCCCGAGGAATGCCAATGACGAGGGGATTTCCTGAGCGCTCCTTGCGCGAAGGCACTTGCGCGGAGGCTTGCCCTCAGCGCATGTGCCCTCAGCGCCGCACCGCACTGCACAACGTCAGCGATATCGCTCGAATTATTACCAGCGATTTGAGATCTTCGCGCACACCGTCTCGTACACAATCGGTTGTACACTTGCTTCCGTCCTTTGCGTGGGGTGGGGCCGAGCGGATGGCGTGCACGATCCATCGATTGGCCCAGCAGCGCGGGTGGAGCTCGCAGCTTATCTCGCTTCCGCTTCCGGCGATTGAGCAGGGGCTGTACGAAGAGGGTGTTCGTCCATCGCCGCCGGCGAGGGAACCAAGCAACACGTATGCACGAGCGGGCGAATTGACTCAGCAACAATTGTTGCGACGATGGGTAAGCGATGCACGCGAGCAGGTGCTCAAGCACAACCCCACCGTGGTGCATGCACACCTGCCGTACCCGGACAGGTTCGGTGCCGCGATGCTCGTTGCGCGTGGTTTTTCATTGGTGGTTTCGTTTCAGCTGCTCCCCAGTGTGAGTGACTATTGGAGTCTCGATGAGCTGTTTGGTTGGCGCTCAGACAACGTGATCGCGCGTTTGGGATCGCGCGTGAAGCGCTGGCAGTGTGTCGCCCCAAGCGATGACGATGTCACGCGACTTGAGAAGCTCGTGGGCAAAGGGCGCGTGCAAAAAGTGCGCAACTGTCCCGCTCTTCCGCGAGTCCATCTGCCATCACAGACGCCGTTTGAGTGGAAGCCCAACACGGTCCGGTTGTTGAGCGTGGGGCGCTTGGTGCAGCACAAGGGATTTGTCTCGATGCTGCAGGCCCTTGCGCAAGAGCCCTCGCGCTCGCTTGACTGGCAGTGGGTGATCGCGGGCGAAGGTCCCGAGCGAGAAAACATCTTGTCCGTTGCGAATGAGCTGAAAATTAGCGATCGCATTGCGCTTGAGGGCCCGCGGCCTGGGCAGAGTTTGTATGGGACTGCGGACATTGTATTGTGCCCCAGTGAGCAGGAGGGGTTTCCGTTGGTTCCGATGGAGGGGGTTGAGGCCAAGACGGTGGTGTTGGTGTCAGCGATCGCGCCGCATCAAGAGCAGTTTGGCGCCGTCCCAGAGAGCATTTTGCCCGCGGATCGTACGCAATGGAGCGCCACTCTCGCCCGCTGGATCGGTGATGCTTCTGCGAGAGAGAGTCTTCTGCAAGCTCAACAGAGCAAGCTTCCGGCGGATCCGCGCAAGATCACTATGGACGGGTATGAGAAGTTGTACCGCCTGTAGAGAAATATTTGTGCAATGCTCACACGTAGAGTTTTAGAGTGATCGATGGCATTGCTGTTTGAGCCTTCACCGATTCCGTTTGTTCCCCACCAGCCAAACTGGCGGCAGCCGTTGTACCTGCACTACAAGCCGCTGTTGCGTGTGCTTGCAGACAAGCTCTCGGTCCTTCGCGGTCGCGTGCTTGATGTGGGCTGTGGAATGCAACCGTACCGTGCCCTCTTGCAGCAAGACGCTTGCGAGTATGTGGGGCTTGATCGACCGGGGCCGCTGACGAAGCCAGACGTGATTGGCACTGCAGAATCGCTGCCATTTTCAGACTGCTCGTTTGACCATGTGCTCTCGACGCAGGTCCTTGAGCACGTGGTGGATCCGCTTAGCGCCCTCCGTGAATGCGCACGCGTGTTAAAACCCAACGGAACGATCGTGTTCACCGTCCCCGGCGTTTGGCCCGCACACGAGGTCCCCTACGACTACTGGCGCTTCACGCGCTTTGGGGTCACAGAGCTGTTAGAGCGCGCAGCTTTTGCAGAAATCACGGTCACACAAGCGGGAGGTTTTTGGGCCTCCGTGGGCCAAATGATGAACCTTGAGCTCCAGCGCGGGACGTTTTTGCGCGACCTGGTTCCACTGGTGAATCTTGGCGCGGACTGGCTCGATCAACGCGGTAGCAGCGAAGAGATGGCCCTTGCTTGGATCGCGACGGCACGCAAACTGCAGCCTTCACAACCCTCCGCGCCATGAACGAAGAGAAGCCCCAGCACGAATACGAAAAGGGTCTAGAGAAGCCGCTGCTCGATCGGATTTTGCGCGAGACCACCATTTTTGCGGCCCTCTCTGTGCTTGCGTCAATTCTCACTTGGGTAGCTAATTTGCTGCTCGCACGTGTTTTAGAGAAGCGCGACTTCGGGGTGTACGGGATCTGCACGTTCTTCTTGGGTGTCGGCTCGCTTATCGGCGATGGAGGGCTCGCCGCCGCGCTTCTGCGTCGCAAAGATCCCCCCACGCAAGCGTCGCTTCGTGTGAGCGCTGGGTTTGCGTTGCTTGTCTCCACAGTCCTCGCCACAGCGCTGGCCATCCTCGCTCCGTACGTTGGCGCTCGGTATCACCTCACGCCGGCTGAGTCGCTCGTTGTGCGCGCAATGGCGCCTTTGTACATCGTGAGCGCGATGCGTATGGTCCCGTATGTGCGTCTTGAGCGCGAGCTGAGCTTCTCTAAGATCGCGAGGATCGAGCTGTTCTCATCGCTTGCTCGTCACGTGCTAGCGATCACGTTGGCGTTTACGCTTGGAGGTGTGTGGGCCCTGGTGGTCTCAAACATCGTGGCAGCGGTGCTTCAGTGCGGGCTCGCATATCGCGCATCACCCGGCTGGCCGGGAGTCTCGCTGCGGTGGACCGAGCTCAAGCCACTTTTGGGATTTGGTGCAAAAGTGCAGGCGCTTGGAGTGTTTGCGTACATCAAAGACAACATCTCACGCGCGATGCTAGGTCAAGCGATGGGCCCCGCGGCGGTGGGGGTTTTTGACTTTGGGCTCGCGTACATTCAGCTCCCGGTGCTCGCGGTCAACAGCTTGGCTAGGGTTCAACTGCCGGTGTATGCACGACTCGATGCAGAGGACCCGACGTTGTATCGCGCGGTGCGTGGTGCATTGAGAGCGGCGGCGTTGCTGGGTGTACCGGCGTTGATCGCGATGACGCTCGCGTCTCCGTGGATCGTTCCAACGTTATACGCACCGAAATGGACTCCGGCGTTTCCGGTGATCTGGGGGCTGCTGGGCAACATGCTCGCAGGGCTCTTTGCAGCGCCGCTCTTCGGCCTCATGCAGGGCCAAAACCGCGCAGGAACCGCCATTGGCGTCTTCTCGGTCTGGACGCTGGCCACCTGGACGTTAGCGATCGGCTCGGTGTTTTGGTACCCCGAAGATCTCGGCAAGATCGCCTGGTGCTACAGCGCGGTCACAGTGGTGGTCGTGGCGCTGATGTTTGTTTGGGCCGGAAGAACACTCAAGCAGCCCTTGTTCTCCGCGGTGCGAGGCCCGGTGATCGCGGGAGGCGCTGGCTTGGCAGCGGCTTTGGTGCTGCGTGCAAACGAGCATGGGGTGTTA
>JANNCG010000536.1:0-6580 GCA_031386385.1 Myxococcales bacterium | reverse complement strand
CGCCCTAAACGAGTCTGCGTCCCAATCATACGCAACGTCTGCACCAGCGACCCAAACGTGATTGTTGCCATCGACGGTGATTCCAAGTCCGGTGTTGACGCCCGCACCGACCATCGCAGCGAGATTTGCGTGTGTCCACTGCCGCAAGCGGGGGTCATAACCAAACGCGTCTTGTCCAGGTCGCGAGACCCACACACGACCGCTAGCATCTGCTGCCACTCCGTACGAGCCACCACCGCCCTCTGGGGCACCATCACCCGACATGAGCAACGGGCCCGAACGACCGGTGATGGGATCCACGGACGTGATACCTGCACCCAGGGTGTGCTCCCAGATCGTCCCGTCTGTGGTGACCACAGCTCCATACGCACAAGCGGGAAAATCCACGTGACGAATGGTCGCGCCAGTTCGCGGATTGAGCTGAAAAAGACCTACGTTTCCGTCGAGACCGCCAATATTATGGCAGCCCCCAGCCCAAGCATAACCTTCGGGAAACATCTCATCCCCGCAATCAATCGTGATCGAGCGCAGCACCGCGTTGGGCATCCCCACGTTGGATATCCAAATCACGCACTCGTCAGCGCCGTAGGCCAAGACATTCATCGGGCCGGTGCTGGTCTCGATCATCCCGTTCATGTTTCGATCGACGCAGTCCACGCGCTCGGCCGCCATCTTAGAGACGGACCCCTGCATGTTAAACGCACGACTTGCTGCGTATGCGTTGCCAGTGCCATCGACCACAACGCGAGAGACCTGGTTGCAGCCGTTGTCGTAGCAGCATCGACCCCGACACTCACCGGCAGCAAGGCCGACACGATAGCGCGCCACTTCGCGCTCAGTGACAGCGTCCCACTTGGACACGGTGCTCTCGCCGGTGTTGGGGACCCACAGAAAGTCCGACATGCGTGGGTTTGCCCTGACAATTAAGCCGCCAGATGGGCCGTCAAAGTCCACGCCCATCCGGCCGCTGTCTCCAAACATGCGGCCACCCATTCCACCGATCCGGTCGGTGCGACAGTCCGGGTCGCACTCGCATCGTGCAAGATCTTGTCGGTGCAAACACGTCGCGTTGCCAAGGTTGCACTCATCAATCGTGCACGGAATATTGTCGTTGCACTGCGCGTTGTTTTGACACCGTGCCACCACAGGAACATCCGTTCGTGGGACAAACGTATCGACCACGCCCACGCCAGTATCGCCAACAACAACTCCCGTGTCGCCGACCACCACGCCAGTATCACCCGTCACTCCCGAGTCGCCCGCCGGCGGCTCAGGCGAACAAGCGCCGATCGATAGGATCGAGAGCGCTGTGAGACAAGAGCCAAGGTGAGCCTTTGAAAATGCGGGCAAAAACAGTGATTTCATGAGGGGTGATCTCTTCGGGAGGAAAGTGCAATGAAGTGCGGAGCGCGATGATTCAAAAACGATATTATCTCTAAAAGATAGTATTCGGTATCAACCAGGGTTGCCAATGCAGCGCCAGGACAGCTCCATCCCTTGCAAGACGGGGGTCTGCACGGGGCTGTTGGTGGGGTTGAAGTTGACCGTGATGCGGACGTAGCGACCTGGGTTGACGCCCGCCGCAAGCAGTCGAGCGGTCACATCCACCGGACCCATATCGCGCGGCGCAACTGCGAGCGGAACGGCTGTCGCACCACCAAGCCCCATCGCCGAGAGCGCAGTGCGCATCGTGAAGACCAACGAGGTCCCTGCGGGTGTGGAGGCGGTCCATCTAAACGAGTTAAAGTCTGGTGCTTCGCACATCGTGTCGTACAGCTGGCTGTACGAGCCAGTCCCGATGACCAAGCGACGCACCGAGCCAGTGAAGTCCGAGTACGTGTACACTTGATTGGGGCCGTCAAATCCACGCGCGACATTCATGACCGGGTCGTACTTGACCAGCGGTCCTGGGCTTGAGGTGGCCATCCAAATGTTGCCGCGTCGATCTGCACCGATCGCGCTGACGCTGCCAAATCCAGGCACAGCGGCGAAGTTGTGCACGTGAATGTCCGCCATCGCGATGTCGGCATTGGCTCGAAATGAGTTTGCGTCCCAGTCGTACGCAACGCTCGATCCAGCGACCCAGACATGGTTGGTTGCGTCGACGGTGATACCGAGTCCGGTGTTTCCGCGGCCGCCGAGGTTTGCGTGAGTCCACTGACGCATGCGCGGGTCATAACCAAATGCGTCTTGCCCTGGGCGTGACACCCACACGCGTCCGCTGCCATCTGCTGCAACTCCGTATGAGCCTCCGCCGCCGCCAGGCGCGCCCTGGCCAGACATGAGCAACGGACCCGCGCGTCCCGTGATGGGGTCCACCGAGGTGATGCCTGCGCCGAGAGTGTGCTCCCAGATCGTGCCATCGGTAGTAACCACTGCGCCATACGCACACGCGGGAAAATCCACCGCGCGAATCGTTGCACCGGTGCGAGGATTAAGCTGAAAAAGGCCTGCGTTTCCGTCGAGGCCACCGGTGTTTTGGCACCCACCTACCCACGCATAACCTTCGGGAAACATCTCATCCCCGCGGTCAATCGTGATCGAGCGAAGCACGGCGTCGGGCATCCCTACGTTGGCGGTCCAAATGACACACTCGTCTGATCCGTAGGGCAGCACGTTCATCGCGCCAGTGCTGGTCTCGATCATCCCGTTCATATTGCGATCGACGCAGTCAATTCGCTCGGCAGCCATTTTGGTGACCGAACCTTGCATCGCGAACGCTCGGTTGGCGGCGTAGGCGTTGCCTGTTCCGTCGACCACCACGCGAGAGACTTGATTGCAGCCCTCGTCGTAGCAGCACTGACCACGGCACTCACCTTCGGGAAGGCCCACACGGTAGCGCGCCACTTCGCGCTCAGTCACAGCGTCCCACTTGGACACGGTGCTCTCGCCGGTGTTGGGGACCCACAAATAGTCCGACATGCGTGGGTTCGCCCTGACAATTAAGCCACCAGATGGGCCATCAAAATCCACACCCATGCGACCCGCTTCGTCAAACATACGCCCGCCCATCCCACCAACGGTCTCGGTGCGGCAGTCTGGATCGCACTCGCAGCGGCTCAGGTCCACCCGGTGAAGGCACGTCGCGTTGCCAAGGTTGCACTCGTCAATGGTGCAAACAATGTTGTCGTTGCACTGCGCGTTGCTTTGACACCGTGCCACCGCAGGCACATCCGCTCGTGGGACAAACGTATCGACCGCCACAACACCCGTGTCGCCCACGACAACACCGGCATCGCCGACCACCACTCCCGTATCACCCACCACCACTCCAGTGTCTGTGACCAGCGGCTCGGGAGAGCACGCGATCAGGGGCATGGAGGCGACGACAAAAATCGACGCGACGCGCACGTAGGAGGTGAAGTTGGACTGAAAATTTGCAGACAAATAACGCGATGACATGAGGTGACCTTTCAAACAATATGGAAGCTATAATCGAAGCTATCCGCCGATCATTGTGCAGCGCCAGGACAACTCCATGGCTTGAAGCACAGGGGTCTGTACGGGGTTGTTGGTGGGGTTGAAGTTAACGGTGATGCGCACATAACGGCCGGGATTAACACCCGCTGCGAGCAAGCGAGCGGTCACATCGACCGGCCCCATGTCGCGCGGAGCCACCGCGAGCGGAACCGCGGTTGCACCACCCAAGCCCATCGCCCCAAGCGCTGTTCGCATCGTGAACACCAGCGAAGTCCCCGCGGGTGTCGAAGCGGTCCACCGGAACGTGTTAAACGTTGGATCGTCGCAGCCGGTGTCGTAGACCTCGTTGTAGGTTCCGGTTCCGATGACTAAGCGACGGACAGATCCGGTGAAGTCCGAGTAGGTGTACACCTGGTTGGGGCCTGCAAATCCACGCGCGGTGTTCATGACGGGGTCGTACTTCAACAGCGGTCCTGCTTGCGAAGTCGCCATCCAAATGTTGCCGCGACGATCCGCTCCGATGGCGCTCACACCACCAAAACCCGGCACTGGTGCGAAGTTGTGCACATGAATGTCCGCCATCGCGATGTCGGCGCTGGCCCTAAACGAGTCTGCGTCCCAGTCATATGCAGCGCCGTTGCCCGCGACCCAGACGTGGTTGGTTGCGTCAACGGTGATCCCGAGACCTGTGCCACCACGTCCGCCGAGGTTTGCATGAGTCCACTGGCGCATACGTGGGTCATAACCGTACGCGTCTTGCCCTGGTTGAGACACCCACACACGTCCACTGCCATCTGCTGCCACGCCGTACGAACCTCTTCCCCCGCCAGGCGCGCCCTGTCCCGAGATCAGCAAGGGACCCGCGCGTCCCGTGATGGGATCGACTGAGGTGATCCCTTGGCCAAGCGTGTGTTGCCAAATGGTCCCATCGGTGGTGACCACTCCGCCGTACGCACAGGCGGGAAAATCCACGCGTCGAATAGTCGCACCCGTGCGCGGATTGAGCTGAAAAAGACCAGCGTTTCCATCGAGACCACCGGTATTTGCGCACCCTCCGACCCACGCATAACCTTCAGGAAACATCTCGTCTCCACGGTCAATCGTAATGGACCGAAGCACCGCATTGGGCATGCCCACATTGCCCGTCCAAATGATGCACTCGTCTGCTCCGTAAGGCAGCACATCCATCGGGCCCGAGCTCGTCTCGATCATCCCGTTCATGTTGCGGTCTACGCAGTCCACCCGCTCGGCGGCCATCTTGGTGACCGATCCCTGCATCGCAAACGCGCGGCTCGCGGCGTAGGCGTTGCCTTGTCCATCAACCACCACACGCGACACTTGATTGCAGCCGGGCGTGTAGCAGCACTGACCACGGCACTCGCCCTCGGGGAGGCCCACACGGTAGCGCGCCACTTCGCGCTCAGTGACAGCATCCCACTTAGACACGGTGCTCTCACCGGTGTTGGGGACCCACAAATAGTCCGACATGCGTGGGTTCGCCCTGACAATTAAGCCACCAGATGGGCCATCAAAATCCACACCCATGCGTCCCGCCTCACCGAACATTCGCCCGCCCATCCCACCGAGTCGGTCCGTGCGGCAATCAGGATCGCACTCACAACGGCTGAGATCTTGGCGGTGCAAACACGTCGCGTTGCCGAAGTTGCACTCGTCGATCGTGCAAGGAATGTTGTCATCGCACTGCGCGTTGTTTTGGCATCGCGCGACCGCAGGCACGTCCGTGCGTGGCACAAAGGTGTCAACCAACACGCCTCCGTCGCCAACAACCGCACCCGTATCACCAACAACCACGCCAGTGTCACCGATGACGCCAGTGTCTTGCACGCCCATCTCGGGCGAACAATTGACAACGAAAACGGAACACGCAACGAGTGCAAAAGTGCTGAGCTGTGATTGATGGGGAAATGGCATGATTTTATCCTTCGAGTTGCATCGATAAGTTTCGCACACAGTCGTGACACATGCGAACAAGAATCCCCGCTGATCTCTGCATGTCACAAATGTCGCAGTTGCTATGAATGATGAATTTCTCCCCAATTGTTTCTGCTCTCGCGCACCGCGAAACGAACCCAAGCTTTGTCGCCGATGTCACACATCGCCGGGCTTTTCGGTCATTTAATGGATTCACCGAGGGCAATGCAGACTAGGTGGTCGAGATCTACGGCCACTTAGCCATGATTGCGAACTCAGAGACTTGCGTTCATACTCAGCGCGTATGCAGAGACCGGTGCCCGAGTGTCGGCATTGTTGCGGACGCATACATAGTATGTGCCTGCCGTGAGCCCTGAGGCCCATGAGAAGTTGTTAGACAGATCAGCGCCTTCGATTCGTGGGCAACCGTACGCCCCTGAGTCTGTGTCCGTGCCGAGCAAGCGCACATCGGCGCCTTCAAGACGGTACAGGTCGAGAGCCAAATCTGCTGGGCAGAGGCCGTTGGGTGAGGTCACGCGAGCAAACACTTTGCCCATGGCAGGGACAGCCAAGGCATAACAATCCACGTCAGCAAAGGTGAGTGAACCCTGCACAGCGGCGGGGATCATTGCAGGCATGAACATCGGGTTCAGCACGTCGTTTGGCTCGGTCTCCATCGTTGGGGCAGCGCACATTCCCGTGTCGAGCGTTGTTGCGCGACACACTTGGCCCATGGGGCAGCGGTTGCTCGCATAGCGTGCTTCGCAAGCGCCCATTGCAGCGGTTTGGCAGATTCCGTCAGCAGTGAAATTGCTTGAGCAGGTGAGGCCTGCGTCGCAGCGCGCTCCGCTGTCACGACAACGTGCACCTGCAAGACCCCGTGCGCGGCAAGTGCCCGCAAACGGCATGTTGACAGGGGAGCTTCGCACACAGGTCTGCTCGTCGGGGCACTGCGTGATCAGATCACACATTCCACCGGCCAGACCCATCACGACGCAGCGACCCTCTAGCGGTGCATCCAAGTTGGAGCAGATAGTCCCAGCGGCGCATGCGCCCCGCGCGCCACAAGAACCACCGCGTGTGCCTGTTGCAAAGCAGATCCCATTGAAGCGGTTGTTGAGATCTGTGAGATAGCAGGTGCCGCCCATCCCACAGGTCTGGAAACCACCGCACGACTCACCAGGAGCTCGCTGGCGTTGGCACACTGAGACGTCTACGCCAATGGAGC
>JANNCG010000508.1:0-4565 GCA_031386385.1 Myxococcales bacterium | reverse complement strand
GTTTTCACTTCTCACAGTCACGATCGCCAACGTCGCCCTGGTGCAGCGACTTCGCAACTGGACCGACCATAGGCAGCGCAGCTGGGTGCGAACCTGGCTCGTCGAGTTGCCGTATTTCATCTACTTTGGTGCGGGCTGGTTTTGGATCCTGGCGCTTATCCCAGCGGTCGTGACGTGGGGCACCGCGCACTATTTCGCGTGGACAACGCTTGAGTTCGCGCGCGTGCTCTACGGCCTCGCGGGGCTTTCATACCTCGCGGGGTTGTATAGTGTCTTGGTCCGCAAGTGGTGGACCCCTGTGGTGGACATTCGGTGCGAGGTGCAAGGTCTCGACCCCGCCCTGGACGGGCTGGTGATCGCACAGCTGAGCGATCTTCACTGTGGTCCCAACATGCCGCGATGGTTCTTGCGACACCTGGCAAAGCGAGCATCCAACGTGGGCGCGGACATCGTCGTGATGACCGGAGATTTCATCACCGAGGGCGAAGGGTACCTACAAGACGTAACCTATGTGGCCAACGAAGCATCGGCGCCACTCGGTGTGTTTTGCTCACTCGGAAACCACGACTACTTCGGGACAACCGAAGGAGTTGCCGACGCGATCACCGCGAGCCACGCAACGCTGCTGCGCAACAGGGGAGTTGTTTTGACGCGAAAAAATGGGGCCCAATTCTATTTGGCCGGTCTTGATGACACTTGGACCCACCGTGACTCACTCCAAAATGCGATGCTCGAGTGTCCCGCAAAGATGGAGACGGTGCTGCTTGCTCATGACCCGCTGAGCTTTCCGCCCGCGACAAAAAATCGAGACGTGCGGTTGGTGCTCTCGGGACACACGCACGGAGGACAGCTGAGCGTCCCGTTTTTAAGCAAACTCACCAACCTTGGACGCGTCCGGTACCCGCACAGTTTGGGTGTGTTTCACTCTGAGGACCACCACTGCGCCCTCTACGTTCATCCCGGCAACGGAACCTCCGGCCCACCCATCCGCTTCGGCGTCGCCCCAGCGATCGCTCGAATCACGCTCCGTTCGGTCACGAAACCAACGTGAGCGCGTGCGAAGAAAACCTCGCCGACACGGGACGTGGTAAGCTCGACACTCAGTGATTTACAGTGATATTTCAGTCATTCTTCGTCGAGCAAGTTCGTAAATGAGAAAACGTTCACTGGGACGCACAGGGATTGAGGTCAGCGAAATCTCGCTTGGCTGTTGGGGACTTTCTGGCGAAGGCTACGGCGATGTGTTTCCGGCGGACGCAAAAGAGACCGTCGCTGCGGCCATCGACGCGGGCTGCACGCTCATTGAGTACGCCGAGTGCTACGGCCCTCCAGAGTTTGAATTCGACACGCTCTTGGGGGAGGCCCTTCATGGGCGAGCACGAGACAGCTTTCAGCTCGCCGTGCGCATCGGAGTGGATCGAAGCTCGTCTCCCGCACGCAAACGGTTTGATCGCAAATCGCTGACCGAAATGCTCGAGCGGACGTTGAAGCGCCTCAAGCTCGAAGCAGTAGACATCGTACTGCTCCACAATCCCGTTGGGGCGAGCCTTGAGCGGTCCTTCGAAGGTCTCGACACCTTGGCGTCACTGCGTGAGCGAGGCCTCGCACGAGCGATGGGCGCGAGCGTCGGGAGTATTGACGCCGGTCGCGCGGCGCTGAAGCAATCGGTGGACGTGATTGAGCTGCCTTACAACGCACTGGCACCCAAACTCATGCACGCACTCACCCCCGAGATGGCCCGCCGCGGCGTCGGGATTCTTGCCCGCTCGCCCTTGGGGTACGGCGTATTTGCTGATAGTTGGCACGCCGATCGTGTGTTTGCGCAGGGCGATCACCGAGTCGATCGTTGGCAGCCCGAGGAGCTTGCGCGAAGAATTCGGCAGCGGGAGGTCCTTCGAGGCTTTGTGCGCCCGCCGGTGACGTGTCTCCGTGAGGCAGCGATTCGCTATGTATTGATGAACCCCATGGTCAGCTCAGTAGTCGTCGGGTCCCGCACTCCGCTGATGGCGACACAAAACGCTCTTGCGGGAGAAGAGAAGCCCTATTTAGACAACGAGCTGTTTTCGACTCTGGCCGCGCGAATGGAAGAAGAAGGGATTGAGAGTTAACGCAGCGCTAACTCCCCGGCAGCCTCAACTCAATCCTCGCACCTTTTGCACACTCGACAAACCGCGCTGAGCCACCGTGCATACGCGCGATGTGCGCGACGATCGCTAAGCCAAGCCCGTGGCCAGTGACCCCGCTTGCCCGTGACTGAGCGCTGCGAAAAAAAGCTTCAAACACCCTCTCTCGGTCACTCACAGCGACGCCAGGTCCATCGTCTTGCACCACGACGGTGCACTCTTGCGCGGTGCTCGCCAACTCAATGCTCACCTGCATACCAAACTTGAGCGCGTTGGCCACCACGTTGCTCAGCATCGTGCGCAACAGGACCGAGTCCCCACGCACGTTGGCCTCTACTGTGCTGCGAAATTGCAGACGGTTTCGGTCTTCGCTCGAAAGCTCTTCGACGGTGTCTTCGAGCAAATCACGCAGCGAGACCGTCTCTACCAGCGAGGCTTCGGTGCTCTGCGGCGTCGCTAAGATGAGCAGCCTCTCCACCAACGTTGCGAGCCGCCCAACGGTCCCCAAAACCCGGTCAACGCTTTGGCCGTTTTGCTCACCGAGCTCGCGTTGTTCACTCAAAAGCTCAAGCTCTCCGCGGATCGTGGTCAACGGCGTGCGCAGCTCATGTGCAGCATCGGACGCAAATCGGTTGGCCATGGCCAGCGCTTCCGCCACCCGAGACAACAACTGCGCGATGGTCTCTTTGAGCTCATCCACTTCGACAATGTTTTCGGGTGCTCCAAGATCCAGCTTTGTCTGTGTGGCCAAATTCATGGCCGCGATGTGCGCGCGCAATCGCGACAAAGGCGCGACGATCCGCTGCGAGAGGGGCAGACTTGCGATCCACGCGAGCAGCGCCGAAACAAGCGCCGCCGCGAAAGCGGCGAGGATAAATCCACCCGTTGAGTCCGTGTGCCCCGACGCAGCCACCGCGATCAAGTCAGGCCCGATGGCGACGCTACACGCACGAAGGTTGCGCGCAGATTGAGTTTCGCAGCGCGCTGTGCCCACAAACGCAATCCGACGGTCACCCACAATCATCCGCCCACTGTCTGCAAACACCGCAAAGACAACGCCGGTGTGGTTGGTCTCAAAGGACTCTTCGCGCACGGCGTGCTCAATCGCTGCTTCATTTCGAGCGCCAGACCGAAGCTCTGTGGCCAGCACACCCACCACGTCTGTGATGCGTCGATCCTCTGCACGCTGCAACAAATAAGCTGCAAATATGCTAGTAAAAATCGCTGCCACCAGCGCGGCCACCGAGGCAGACAGCACCGCTCCCCACGCGACACGGGCGACGAGGCTACTTTTTCGCTTCACGATGCGTCGCCTTCACCAGTGAGTAGCCCTCGCCGCGAAGCGTCTCTATCAGGTCCGGCCCCAGCTTTCGTCGCAGCCGACCAATGAGCACTTCGAGGCTTCCGCTGGCAGCGTCCGTTGCGTCACCCCACACACCCTCAAGCAAGTCCGAACGCGACACCACGCGCCCCTCGTGTTGGCCGAGAAGCTCTAAAATCGCCCACTCGCGCGAGGTCACCGCGATCGGCTGCAGCTTCTTCATTGCGCGACGACCAGCAAAATCGATGACCACATCGTTGAAGGTGTAGCGAAGACCGCGAGGGAGAGTTCCACGGCGGCCGAGGGCACGGACTCGGGCTCGAAGCTCGGCGATCGAGAAGGGCTTCGACAAAAAATCATCGGCCCCTGCGTCCAGCCCCTCGACCCGTCTCGCAACCTCTGAATTCGCAGTTAAAATCAATATAGGTACGGTTGATCCCTCAGCCCGAAGTGCGCGACAAAGCGTGAGTCCCGACCCATCGGGGAGGCCCAAGTCGAGAACGACCAAATCGGGTCCCTCCACGAGCAGCTCGCGCGCCGTCTCAAGATTCGAAGCGGTCGTCACCACGTGACCATCTGCGGCGAGCGCACGCATCACAACACTTCGAAGGTCCACTTCGTCATCGACTACTAAGACGCGCACCAACGACTTCTACCACTCTTTCTTCAGTTCATCCGGGTTGTTCTCAAGCAAGTTGGATTGCCCAAAACGAAGATACAGCGTTGGCAACAGCGCCAGATTCAGCAGCGTAGAGCTTATCAGCCCGCCCAAAATCACCACCGCCATGGGGTGCTCGATCTCGTGCCCGGGTTGATCTCCGGACAGCACAATCGGGACGAGCGCCAACGCAGTCGCGAGCGCAGTCATAAGTATGGGACCAAGCCGCTCGGCCGTCGCTCGGACCACCAACGATGGACCAAATAAGTGCCCCTCGGACTCAAGCTGCCGATAGTGCCCAACGAGCATGATTCCATTGCGAGATGCGATACCCAGTACCGTCACCAAGCCAACGAGTGATCCGAGCGAGAGCACCCCACCGGTGAGCCAACATCCGGCGATCCCGCCGACTAAGGCAAACGGAAGCGTCGATGCAACAAGCAGCGTTTTGCGCGCTGACTTA
>JANNCG010000505.1:0-3704 GCA_031386385.1 Myxococcales bacterium | reverse complement strand
GGACTATCGTCGCGACGGCGCCGATCGGCAGCAGATCATGACGCTCGCCGCCGACGAGTTCATCCGTCGCTTCCTGCTCCATGTCCTGCCCCGCGGGTTCCACCGCATCCGCCACTACGGCCTGCTCGCCGGGTCCGCCCGCAAGTCCAGTCTGGCGCTCGCTCGCGAGCTCCTGCTGCGGCGTCAAGAACTCCCCCGCAGCAGGAGCGCCGGTAGATGCGATCACGTCTTGCCATTCTCGCGGTCACTGCGGCCTCACTGACTTCGTGCTTGTTTCTTTTTCGTTCGCCGCCCAGCGAGACAAGCCGAGGGCCACAAGGTTCGTATTTTGCTGCGGCCCCACCGCCTGTGCAGCGGGCGGATCTTGAACCCCGCATTCCGCGGACGCCTACGTTTATGCAGCGAGTGTGGCTACAACCGCCCGCATCGGGCGAGCCTCGCGCGTGGACACCTCCCGCTGTGGAGACGTTTGCGCTGAGCAATGGAATGCAAGTGTACTTCGTGCAGAGCCCAGGGCCACAAGTAGTGGTCAGGTATTATATCCGACAAGCATCAGAGGGAGTCATCTCGGACCGACCCGGGACGGCTTCCAGCACCGCCGCGATGCTCATTCGTGGCTCGCACACCCACCCCAGAGACCGGCTTCGGGCGAGCGCCCGCTCCATTGCTGTGGAGCTCACAACGGACGTTGACGCGAGTCAAACCATGCTTCAAGCGCTTGGCGCGCCGAGTGAGTTTGCTAACGCGACGGGTCTGCTCGCAGAAGCCGTGACGGACCCCGAATTTGCCCCCGAAGAGTTTAGCGTCGTGCATCGAATGGCGCGTGAGAGCCGACAGAGTGAACTCCAGAACTCATCGTTTTTCTCGTTTAGAATGCTCTATTTTCACATCTTTGGAGAGCGGCACCGTCTGGGTCTTCCGCTGCGCGGGACCGAACAGGACATCTCGCGGCTACAACTCTCTGACGTGGTCGCGTTTTATCGCCAGCGGTATGTACCCGCGGCAAGCGCACTGGTCGTGGTCGGACCGCTTGAGCTCGCGCAAGTGCGCACCATCGCGGAGCGAACCTTTGGGACCTGGAGCGCAAGCACCCCTGCCTACGAGCCAACAGAGCAGAACACCAGACCGAGCACACCGCCACAGCACCTGCACTACTTGCCGCTGCCAAACAGTTCACTAACGGGCATCTTCGTGGGCTTTCGCGGCCCATCCAACCTTGACAACGACGCCATGAAGATCATTCTGCTCAATCTCATACTTGGGGGACTTCCGAGCTCGCGACTCGCGCAGACTCTGCGCAACCAGGAGGGCTACAGCTACGCTCCAACCTCATACAATTCGATGACGCATATCGGTGGTCTGCTCGGAATTCAGCTCTACGTCGCCAACGCGAACATGGACGCAGCGCTTCTTCGAGGGCTTCACGAGCTCGCCGTGCTGCAACAGGCACCGCCTAGTGACGAAGAGCTAAACCGTGCTAAATCTGTGGCCGAACAGGGTTTTATCCACGGGCTCTGCAGCCCCATCGGGATTGCAGACACTGTCGCCGGCATTGCTGTCGATGGGCTCCCGTTGACGTACATGAACAACTACCGCGCGCAGTTAAGGGCCGTCACTCCGGGGCAAATTCAGTTTGTCGCGCAGCAGTATCTCGACCGCGAGAACATCGTCGTTGTGATCACCGGCAACCAATCAGACGCGCAGATTCAAGCGTTAGAGCGACTCGGCCTTGGACACGTCGTGACGTATCAACCACTTCGACTTTAGAGTCGCCACACCCGATGCGCGCGAGACGTGCTCCACCAGCTCGCCACGGAGGTGCCAAACTCGTCGTTTGCAGCGGGGCCCTCAAGTACCGGCATAGGCACCATCACGACGCCCATCATGCTCCCATGAAACACGCTCACGGTCCCGGCGCGCATACGCCCAGCCGGGGATGCCTGCGGAGCCCCCACGAGGACATCACCAAATCCATCGCCGTTGACGTCTCCCGCGCCTCGGACCGCTCTGCCAAATCCACCGCCTCCCGACGCGCCCTCCAGCAGCTGGCTGGGCATCGCAGACACGCCACCCACAGTGCCAAAAAACACGCTCGCGCTGCCAACATTTACGCGCCCACTGGGACTGGCCAAATAGGCACCGACGAGCACGTCCGCAAAGCCGTCGCCGTTTACGTCCGTGGCACCCGAGACAGAGATCCCAAAGTAGTCTATCGCTCCGACCCCATCCAACACTCGCGCTGGCACCGCAGAAATGCCCGAAATTCCCCCGTGAAACACGCTCGCAGCGCCGCTATTTGCACGCCCACCCGACATCGCTTGATACGCTCCGACAATCACATCGCCGAAGCCGTCATTGTTCAAGTCCCCCACGCCCGCGACGGCCGCACCAAATAAATCAAACGCCGCCACGCCCGATAGAACACGAGAGGGCGCCTGCAGCACCCCAGCGGCGGTCCCGTAGTAGACGCTCGCACGTCCGGACGCCATACGTCCCGGCGGTGAGGCGTTGCGAGCTCCAACAATCACGTCTCCCAAGCCATCGCCGTTCACGTCCCCGGCGCTCGCAAGAGCCCAGCCAAAAAACTCGCCGGGGCTCGCACCCGCAAGAACTCTCGCCGGCGTGGGCGTGATCCCCATCGCGCCTCCATGGTACACAGTCGCGCTGCCAGAGTTTACGCCACCTGGTGTGGCGTTGTACGCGCCGATGACAACGTCGCCAAACCCATCGCCGTTCACGTCCCCCGCAGACGCAACAGCTTGACCAAAAGCGTCATTGCTCGCGACACCGTCAAGCACGGCTGGCCCCGTCGGGACCACCCCACCGAGACTGCCGTAATACACGTACGTCCTACCTGAGTCGAGGCGACGGTTGGCGTCCACACCGTTGGCCCCAACAATCACGTCACCAAAACCATCTCCGTTCACATCTCCAGCATTTTCTGCATCGAATCCAAAGTGATCGTCCACGGCGACGCCCTCCAGGACGCGCGCGGGCGTGGTAGAGATTCCTCCCGCGCTGCCGAGAAAAATCGTGGCGGTCCCTGCACCCATTCGCCCGCCAGGCGATGCTTGGGGCGCTCCAACCACAACGTCGTCAAAGCCATCCGCGTTGACATCCAGGTGCGCATGGTGACTGCTATCGATAGCTCCTGAGTTATCCATTGCCGGAACATGAATCAACCACGTCGCGCTCGTCGCCGCGCTTGTCCTCGCGCCCGCCGTCCCGCGCAAACGCCAATACACCACCGAGCGAGCTGGCAGCGGGTTGGTCGGTCGGCCGAATGTCCCCGCCACCCGAACGCTCTCTATGACCGACGAGCAGCCACGATCACGACAGAGCTCAAGCACGGCACCATCGATTTCACCTGGCAACTCCCAACGAAAAGTGGGTCGACGAACGGTGGTATCGCCGAGCGACAGGGGTGCTATTTGCCTCGGGACCGGCAAGTTTGAGGCGTCTGGGTCCATAACAGAGCCGCCATCTACGCGCCCGCTTGTGGCGTCGGCACCCGCGTTGAGCGCCGCGTCTTCAGTCGCGCCGTCAAGCGACGGATAGGTCACTTCGAGCTGAGGAAGGACGCACTCACCGAGATCGCCACAAGTGGCATTTTGCTCACGACACCGGACACTCACGGTGCACTCTGCAACGGAAACACTGTTGCATCCCACCGATTGATCGCCGCACCGGATGGGCAAAAACAC